>CABQBF010000024.1 GCA_902462325.1 uncultured Peptococcaceae bacterium | reverse complement strand
CTGATGATTTTTAGAGTGGCTGTCGCAGGGTTTCTATGACGTGTATAATTTTACAATTTTATTGTTTTATTTACTAAACATTCGTGTCCAATTTTTCTTGACCAGTGCGCGTTGAAGACAGCTCCTCTTTTATATGGAAGTCACAATGATATTTTTTTCTTTAATTTTATTCCATGCTACAGCTGATCATCTTCCCTTTTTTGCTGATGGTCATGACTGGCAAGCCTGTGCAGCCAGTAGCAAGCACTTGCACGTCTTTGCGCGTTGTTAATGCGGATAAGTCCAGCGGTGCAGAGAGCTGACAACCGTCTAGCAGAATTAAGGTGCCATGAGGGACCTCTTTCATTTGCTGTAGAAGGGTTTCCTGATTAGCGTCCGTTGGTTGATAATATTGTACTCGCTGGAAGGCTTTCTGCAATTTTTGCAGCACTTCCAGTTCGGGGTGTTGGGCCAGCATACTCTGTTCTACTGGAATGGCCTCGGTAGGAGCTTCCCCGATGGTTAGTTCACCAAAAGCGCGGCGCATCAGCATGGTGTTGTCTTGGTTGTATAGTTCTTCTTCGTCAACCAGCAGCTTACCGTCCTGCAGGGTGCTTTTGGCAAACCACATATATTCGCTGTGGGCGGCCTGAAAGGTAATGCGGCTGATGGCATCGGCAAAGCCGTGATTGGGCTGATTGCTGCCAAAAGCGGGCAGAGAAGCGATAATGTGCAATAGGCGCTGTGGCAATTGTGCATCTTCGGAAGTTAGGTTGACCTGCAAAGGGAAGGTGATGCGTTTCCAGTTGGTTGTGGTGTTTTTTTCTCGATATTCTAATTGGGTAATGAACATAAGGTGATAACATCCTTTCCTAAATAATAATATGAATGGATTTTTAAGTTGCTGTAAATGTAAGACGATGTATTGGATATAACCAATGTGATGAAATTTCAAACACAAAAAATGCACCCTGCAGACACAAGGTGCGGAATTGTTTAGTTTGCTCTCTGAACCTTACCGGAACGCAGGCAACGGGTGCATACGTTAATTTTCTTCGGTGTACCGTTCACAACAACTCTTACTTTCTGAATGTTTGGCATCCATTTCTTTTTTGTTCTGATATGGGAATGGCTGACCTGCATTCCTACGCTGCCGCCTTTACCGCAGATTTCACATTTTCTAGACATCAGTGTACACCTCCTTCAACAACCTAATCTATCATCCTGATTTTGAAATCACTTGTATTATTGTAGCAGAAAGGCATGTTGAATGCAAGATAAATTTTTTAAAATTGATGGAAAATAAATGGCTTTTGACAGGTGCTTTGACAGAGGTGGATTTATCTCCAGAAATGGTGATTTTGTTTAATAGGAATCGCTATGGATGGGGTTGTATACCAAGGTGTCACTCTATTTTAAACCTAAAAACGCAAAATGTTGTTGGGAACCCATACCGTTTTGAATGTGACAGTGGCAATGGTGTTTCGTGTCGTGGCTGGCGAAATTTTGGCAGTGTGTGGAATCAAACCACTGACGCTTTTACTCAGCGGTCCTTTGGGGACGGCGGATGGTAGAGCTGTTTTAGGTCAGATTACGCAGGTTAGCCCATTGGCTTTGATTGCTGCCACTGCTCCGGGTATGTTATATACAGTGATGAAGCGGGCGCTTTTCCATGTACACAATAATTTAGAGGTAGAAGTTTTGTAGAAGGAAGCGCGTATTTGTCATGCAACGATACAGCATTAAAATGCGGGCTTCTGCAAAGGTGAACGGAGAGGAGACGCATATCTCCGGTGCAGAAAAAATTGTGCCGGAAGAGGATTCGGAGGTTTGTTGTAGTCAGCTTTTACGGCGGGCGTTACAATACATCAAGGGCAAGCCCAATTTTATAAATTTGAAAATTGAAACCATAGATAAAGCGAGTTACTATTGTTGCCTGCTTTATCAGTAACGACGATAGAAATGGGAACTGTTCTGGAAGGACAGACCGTTGTACAGCAATATGGCATCGGCTCCGGTGGCTCTCTTGCACAACGCTTCATGTACAGTTGGAGGAAGCCTTAGCCCGCTTGAAGGGCCAGGAATTCTGATGGGAAATTTGCAGAGGGTGCGTCAGCTTCAGGAGAATGTTTGCTGGTTTTGTGCTTACTTGCAGGCGTCTCATACCAAAGAGGAATTGGCTAAGGCTGTCCAAGCCATTGCTAGAACCGTTCAAGAAATTGTGTAGAAAGTGCGTGGATTTGATATTTTTGCAGACAGTTTCCTACTCCATGTGGTATGATAGAGTCAGAGCAACGGATTGGAGAGAACGGGGGAAAGGCAATATGACCACAAGGGAGAAAATTTTGGCAGCGTTGACGGCTACCACTTCTTATGTTTCAGGGGAGGAGTTAAGCCAGCAATGTGGTATTTCCAGAACAGCAGTATGGAAGCAAATTCAGAAGCTGCAGGAAGCCGGCTATCAGATTGAAGGGCAGCGCCGATTGGGTTATCGGCTGTTAAATGGCGCTGATGTGCTCAATCGAGAAGAGATTTGCCGTGCTTTGCCTGATGGATTTTTCGGTTCTACAGAGCAAATTTTTTGTTATGAAGAAATCGACTCTACCAATTTGGAAGCCCGGCGGTTGATTTTACAGGGGCATGGACAGAGTACTGTAATTGTGGCAGAACGGCAAACTGCTGGCAGAGGTCGACTGGGGCGACACTGGGAATCGCCCAGCGGCACAGGAATTTGGTTCTCAGTTATCTTAGAGCCAGGCGTTAGTTTACAGCAAACCAGCAACTATTCTTTTGTGATGGCGGTGGCGGTGGCTGAAGGTATTCGACAGGCTACCGGCTTGGAGGTGCAGGTGAAATGGCCCAATGATGTATTGCTGCATGGAAAAAAGGTTTGCGGTATTTTGTTGGAATTGGTGGCAGAGATGAGTCAGGTACATCAGTTGATTGCCGGTATTGGCATCAATGCTAACCAACAGCTTGCCGATTTTCCTGAGGAGGTGCAGCAGAAAGCCATATCCTTGGCTGTTGCAGCGGGGCATCCGGTGCAGCGAACCAGCATTTTATGCGCCGTACTGCAAAAAATTGAAGAAAACTGTCTGCTATTGGAGCGGCAAGGCTTTGACGCCATTCGGGAAAAATGGCTGTCTTTATCCTGCGTGATTGGCAAAGAAGTGCAGATTGTGCGACAGGGTGATGCCATCCTGACTGGAACGGCGATAGGTTTGGGCCACGACGGTTCCTTGCAGGTGCAAACGGCACAGGGCGTAGAGCAGGTAGTGGCTGGCGATGTTTCTTTGCGAGCAGCCGATGGCAGTTATTTTTTATTGTAGCATATAGATGAAATTTGTGTTTTATTTGCTGCATTGCAGGATATACTATTTACAAATACGTGAAGATATTTTAGTTGGAAAAACATTGTCTTTTAAAATTAGAAATAATGCTGTTCAAATATAAATATTTGCTGTATAATTAATATTAAGATCTTGAATAGTTAAGGTGATGAAACATATGGCAAATATTTTTGTAAACCGCGAGGTTTGTCCAACTTGTAACGGAGAAAAATGCATTGTCTGTTGTAGCTGTAGCGCAGATGAGGAATGCCACACACTGGTCTGTCCGTCTTGCAACGGTTCTGGTGAAATGGTATCCTATAATACGCCGCTGATTGTCGGCGCAGTTTGTGTCGTTGTGGCAGCAGTGATAGCTGGCGTGTATTTTTTGTTATAGTGGAATAAAACAGCATGGCTTGACCTGATGGGGGAGATTACGATGAAACAGATAGTGAGATGGCTGACCAGTTTCAAAAAAGAATGTTCCGTTTGCACTGGTACAGGCAGGATAGCCTGTAGCTGTAACGAAAATCATGAAATAGTTTGTCCCAATTGTGATGGTAAAGGGGTGGTTCCCCGTCAGGTAACCACAACGCAGAAAATGGAGATGCCCTGCGATAATCCGCAGTGTCAGCAGGGCAAGGTACTGTGCGGTATTTGCAACGGAACCGGAAAAAAACCGCAGGGCGGTTCCTGCTCTGTTTGTCATGGCAGCGGGAAGGTAATCTGTACAGTCTGTGGGGGAACTGGCAGAGTGGAACGGGTAAAGCAGGAGTCTTGGTTAGAGCATGAAACTTGTCATGTTTGCAATGGACGAGGCGTGGTTGATTGCTATCTTTGCCATGGCAGCAAAGAACGGGTTTGCCCTACATGCAATGGGAAAGGTGTTGTATGGGATAAGGGCAAGTTGGCTGTTTTCGCCATGATAGCTGTGCTGCTATTAGCCATGCCCATGTTGATTATCGCCATAGCAGCCATTGGGCTGGGTGGGGCGCTGTTTATGCTTTGGAAATCCTATAGGCAGGAGAACGATAGCTCACCAGTTCGGAGGATAAGCGTCAACAATCATCAAATCAATAACCATCGTATCATCAGGAAAATCGCGCTGTGGGTGAGTAGAACAAATAAGGTTCTTTGTGAAATGCTGGGGGTAAATTAAGAAATAAAAAGTAATCTGCGAACAGTCAGTGAAAAACTAATTCATTGGCTGTTTTCTTAATTTAGGAATTCGTTATATAAAACAGCCTGTTCCCAAAATGCTTGAAATTGGTGATAACATAACAAGCTCTCTGTACCCACTTAGTTTTGTTATTGTGCTCTTCCACGATTCATTATTGTGACCGGTTTTACAGGGCCTGCGCAATAGACAATACTAGTAACTCAATGTATTTAAACATTTCTGTACCACTGCTTCCACTGTCATATGCTAGTCTCTGTAAGCTTATTTGAAAGCTTCTGTATCTTTGCCTCTATCATGTTTTAGAAACCTTCTTTCAATGAATAATCCATTGCCAGCTTTTCCAATAGAGAAAGCATAATTTCTCACTGTGCCTTTCTCGATCGATTAATTTTGTGTTTTTCTTTAATAATGGCAATAATAGCTAGCTGCTTTTCTTGAAATATTTTTTTCGGTGTGTATAAAATAGCTTCTGTATTTCCTTGCGCACTGTCTCCATAGATTTGTTTACCAGTTGAAGAACATGAAATTTATCTGCTATAATTTCAGCGTTGGGAAAGCATATCTTCATTGTACTGCGGAAAACTTTGTTCATGTGCATCATTACATGGATAACCTTATTTCATTCTTCTATAGAATACTGTGAAAAGTGTTCATATAGCGTTTTCTGGCTTCTGAAGGGTAAGATATTCAGCACTTTTTACAATATCGGCTTAGGATAGGTTGATACTTATGGCTGTTAGTATTACCCTTAAATTCGTTTATAGTAATGGGACAGAAATAGATTATTTTTCAAAAATTGTTTAACACAATAATGCCGTATTACGGACGAGTGTGAGCATTATGCTTCATTTCTAGAGAGATGAGAAAGGATTCTTTTGTTTCCTCAATATTTGTGATAATTATCGCTTCCAATCCTAAAAGTTTTTTTCATAGAGCATGAGTGAGTACTTCCTTTACTGAGAGTGTTGACGCTTTCATTGTGACGAATTTTTTGATTTATTTTTTACAAAAAATAAATGTTGAAGGTTCTCTTAATCTAGCATTTATGATAGAACTTTGTTTTTATACGTAGAACGAAATACAAGCAAAACCTGCACAGTCGGACTTGTCAAATGGTAAGAATGTGCTATAATAGAACGTATCTTCCCTTTTCTGTAAAAACGACAGAAAAGAGGTTTGCACGGTTGGCAAAACAGGTATACTATTTGCGAGGTTTGTTATAAAATTTTCTGAGAATTTTGAAACTGTAACAGGACATTTTTTACTATAAACAGGATTTGAGGTGAAGCTATGCCAGATTTCAAATTACATTCTGAATATCAGCCTACCGGCGATCAGCCGCAGGCCATTGCCAAGCTGGTGGATGGCCTGGATTCGGGTTATCCCAAGCAGATTATGCTGGGGGTTACCGGTTCGGGAAAAACATTCACCATGGCCAATATCATTGCGGAGGCCAACCGACCAGCGCTGATTATTGCCCATAATAAAACGCTGGCAGCGCAGTTATATAGTGAGTTCAAGGAGTTTTTTCCAGAGAATGCGGTAGAATATTTTGTGTCCTACTACGATTATTATCAGCCGGAGGCTTATGTGGCGTCCACCGATACCTATATTGAAAAGGATGCGCAGATTAACGAAGAAATTGAGAAGCTGCGCCACTCGGCTACGGCGGCTTTGCTGGAGCGCCGCGATGTGATTGTGGTGGCTAGCGTGTCTTGTATTTACGGGCTGGGTTCGCCGGAGGAATACCGGGAGCAGACACTGTCTCTGCGGGTGGGGCTGACCTACGACAGAGATGAAATTTTGCATAAGCTGGTGGAAATTCAGTATGAGCGCAATGACGTCAATTTTCACCGTGGCACTTTCCGTGTGCGGGGTGACAGTATTGAAGTGCTGCCGGCCAGCGCCAGTGAGCGAGCCATCCGCATTGAGATGTTTGGTGACGAGGTGGACCGCATTGCGGAAATTGATGTGATTACCGGACAAGTGCTGGGACTGCGCAATCATGTTAGTATTTATCCCAACACGCACTATGCCACCGACCCTGAATATATGGAAACGGCTATTGCTGCTATTGAAGCGGAAATGGAGCAGCAAGTGGCTCTGTTCAAGTCGCAGAATAAGCTGCTGGAAGCGCAGCGTATTGAACAGCGTACTCGCTATGATATGGAAATGCTGCGGGAAGTGGGCTTCTGCAATGGCGTGGAAAACTATTCACGACCATTGTCGGGCCGAGAGCCAGGTTCTACGCCCAACACCTTGCTGGATTTCTTTCCCGATGATTTTTTGACTTTTATAGATGAGTCCCATGTGACGGTATCCCAAGTGGGCGGCATGTATGCCGGTGACCGCTCCCGTAAGGAGAATTTGGTCAACTTCGGCTTCCGTTTGCCTTCGGCACTGGATAATCGGCCTCTGCGTTTTGATGAATTTGAGCAGAAAACAGGACAAACCATTTATGTCAGCGCGACCCCCAACGTTTACGAACGGGAGCACAGCCAGCAGGTGGTGGAACAGATTATCCGGCCTACCGGTTTAGTAGATCCGGAAGTAGAGGTGCGCCCTGTGCAAAATCAGATTGACGATTTGCTGGAGGAAATTCGAATTCGGGCAGAGAAGGACCAGCGGGTGCTGGTGACCACGCTGACCAAGAAAATGGCTGAGGATTTGACCGATTACATGAAAAGTGTGGGCGTGCGGGTGCGGTATTTGCATTCGGAGGTAAAAACCATTGAGCGTATGGAAATCCTGCGGGATTTGCGTAAAGGCGAATTTGACGTACTGGTAGGCATCAATCTGCTGCGGGAAGGGCTGGACTTGCCAGAAGTATCGTTGGTGGCCATTCTGGATGCTGACAAAGAAGGCTTTTTGCGTTCGGAGACTTCGTTGGTGCAGACCATTGGTCGTGCGGCCCGTAATGCAGAAGGCAAGGTCATTATGTACGGCGATGTCATCACCGGCTCCATGCGCAAGGCCATTGACGAAACCGAGCGCCGTCGCGCCATTCAGATGGCCTATAACAAAGAACACGACATTGTTCCTAAAACCATTGAAAAGGACATTCGAGCCGTGATTGAAGCCACCATGGTGGCCGAAGAAATTGCTGACTATGTGGCAGAACGGCCGATGCTCAACGCGAAGGAACGGGAAAAACGAATTCGCCAGTTGGAAAAAGACATGAAAGCAGCGGCCAAACAGTTGGAATTTGAAAAGGCCGCCCAGTTGCGTGATGAAATTCGGAAGCTGCGAGAAGAACAGGAGTAAACTATGACGACCAATACACCAAAGCATATAATTAAAATTCAGGGTGCCCGGGTGCATAACCTGAAAAATATTGATATCGAAATTCCCCGCGATCAATTCATTGTTATGACTGGGCTCAGTGGTTCGGGAAAATCGTCGTTGGCCTTTGACACTATCTATGCCGAAGGGCAGCGTCGTTATATGGAATCGCTGTCCTCCTATGCCCGTATGTTTTTAGGCCAGATGGATAAGCCTGATGTGGACTATATCGAGGGGCTATCTCCGGCGGTATCCATTGATCAGAAAACCACCAGCCGGAATCCCCGCTCCACGGTGGGTACAGTGACGGAGATTTATGACTATCTGCGTCTGCTGTTTGCCCGTGTGGGGACGCCCCATTGTCCCAAATGCGGTAAGCCTATCAGCCAGCAGACGGTGGAGCAGATGGTGGATCAGTTGATGGCCTATCCAGAGCGCACTAAGCTACAGGTATTGGCGCCTATTGCCCGCGGCAAAAAGGGCGAGTACCAGAAAACCTTTGAGCAACTGAAAAAAAGTGGCTATGTGCGCGTGCGGATAGATGGTGAAATGCGGGAGCTGGAAGAAGATATCAAGCTGACCAAAACCAAAAAACATAACATCGAAGTGGTCATAGACCGCATTGTCATCAAGCCAGGTATTGAGGGCCGGCTGTCCGATTCGCTGGAAACAGCGTTGAAGTTGGCCGACGGCATTGTGATGATTGATGTCATTGACCAGGAAATGCTGACATTAAGCTCCAATTTTGCTTGCGTGGATTGTGGTATCAGCATTGGAGAAATCAATCCCCGCATGTTTTCCTTTAACAATCCTTACGGTGCTTGTCCGGCCTGCGACGGGCTGGGCAGCAAGATGGAAATTGACGCGGCGCTGGTCATTCCCGACCCCACTCTGTCTATCCGGCAGGGCGCACTGGCTCCTTGGAGCAAAGGCGGCATCAGTACCTATTATATTCAGATGTTGGAAGCCATTGCGGAAAAAATGGACATCAATCTGGATATTCCCTGGCAGGACCTGCCGGAGGATCATAAGCAAATTATTTTATACGGCGCTGGAGAGGAACGCATTACCTTTCACTACATCAACCTGTTTAACGAAGCCAAGACTCACACCAGCTTGTATGAAGGGATTATCCCCAATCTGACCCGACGCTACCGGGACACCAATTCGGACTATGCCCGAGAAGAAATTGAAAGCTATATGACCGATAATCAGTGTCCAGTTTGCAAAGGTAAGCGCTTAAAACCGGAGGTGCTGGCCGTAAAAATAAATGGCTATAATATTGCCCAGGTTACCGATATGACCATTCTGGAAGCAGCGGACTTTTTTGCGACGCTGCAATTAACGGAGCGGCAGCAGCTTATTGGCCATCAAATTTTAAAAGAAATCAAGGCCCGTTTGAATTTCTTAGTCAATGTAGGATTGGATTATCTGACATTAAGTCGAGCTGCCGGGACGCTATCCGGCGGTGAAGCTCAGCGTATTCGGCTGGCCACCCAAATCGGTTCCGGTTTGGTGGGTGTACTTTATGTGCTGGACGAGCCCAGCATCGGGCTGCATCAGAGGGATAACGCCCGTCTGATTGAATCGCTGGAGCATTTGCGGGATTTAGGCAATACCCTGATTGTGGTAGAGCATGACGAGGACACCATGTACGCTGCCGACTATATTGTGGATATTGGCCCCGGTGCCGGTGTGGAAGGCGGTCAGGTGGTAGCAGCCGGCACACTGGAGGAAATCAAGGCCAATCCCAATTCTATAACCGGGCTGTATTTGTCTGGCAAACGGCAAATTCCCATTCCACCGGTGCGCCGTCAACCAAAAGACGATAAATGGCTGGTGGTGGAAGGCGCTGCGGAAAACAATCTGAAAAATATCAACGTTAAAATTCCCCTGGGTGTATTCACTTGCGTGACAGGGGTGTCTGGTTCGGGAAAAAGCTCGCTGATTAACGAAATCCTTTACAAAGCACTGACTCGCAGCCTATATAAAAACGCCAAAATGCATCCTGGCAAACACAAAGGCATACAAGGATTGGAACATATCGACAAGGTCATCAATATTGATCAGTCGCCCATTGGCCGCACGCCCCGCTCCAATCCAGCCACCTACACCGGCGTATTTGACGCTATCCGTGAACTGTTTGCCCAGACACAGGACGCTAAAATGCGGGGCTACAAGGCCGGGCGGTTCAGCTTTAATGTGAAGGGTGGTCGTTGTGAAGCCTGCAGCGGCGATGGTATCATCAAAATTGAGATGCACTTTTTGTCCGACGTGTATGTGCCCTGCGAAGTGTGCAAAGGCAGGCGGTATAATCGGGAAACGCTGGATGTGCATTACAAAGGCAAAAACATTGCCGATGTGTTGGATATGACCGTCAACCAGGCGGCAGAGTTTTTTGAAAACCTGCCCAAGATTTACCGCAAAATCAAAACTTTGCAGGACGTGGGTCTGGGTTATGTGAAGCTGGGACAACCGGCCACCACGCTGTCCGGCGGCGAAGCCCAGCGGGTGAAGTTGGCCACCGAGTTGTCCCGTAAAAGTACCGGTAAAACTCTGTATATTTTAGATGAACCCACCACTGGTCTGCATATCGCCGACATTCACAAGCTGCTGGAAGTGCTGAACCGTCTGGTGGCCGGTGGCGACAGTGTGCTGGTTATTGAACATAACATGGACGTCATCAAATCGGCTGACTATATCATCGACTTAGGACCGGAAGGCGGCAAAGGCGGCGGTCGTATTGTGGCCACCGGCACACCGGAAGAAGTGGTGAAGGTGAAAAAATCTTACACCGGTCAATTTTTGAAAAAATTTATGGACAGACAGCTCAACGGCCCAAAACCAGAGCTGTAATACCTTCTTCTAGTCACTGACGATGCAGTCATGAAAAAGGCGCTGGAATGAACCTATTCCAGCGCCTTTTTGCTTGCACCAACATGAATTTGTTTATTGCGAAATTTAGCTAAATAGTTCATTTAATACTGTATAATATTAAATATTTAATGCAGTAAAATAGTGCTACAATTTTTATTATAACGTTGCCCTAAATTTGAGTTTTGAATCGTTGTTACTCTATAAAGGAGAACCAACCTACTATAAAGCATTGAAAATAGTAAGTTTAATTTTGCTGCTCTTTTTGCTATTGTTCGGAAAAATGTTTTTTGTATATGTAATGGGATTTTTATTCTTTGGTTCACCCGATGAGGAATTTATTATGAATGAAATAGGAGAGCCCTGCATTGTTGGTGAGAGTTGGGCGGAGGAAGATTTTTTTCAAGTGACCGTAACAGCAATCATTTTTTCAGAAAGTGATGAGTAACGTTTATACGACATTACGCTGATTGCTGAAAATCAGGAACTGTTTTCTGAAAAAAACGGAGATATGGAGTTATATTGTAATATTAATGTTCCCAAGAATATACTAACAGAGGAAGCTGATAATCATTTTACGATACTGAAGCGAAAAACCAAAGAATACCATTATAAATTTTTCTTGCCGAAAGAAATTTCTGATTTTGAATGTCAAGTTGAAATCCCTTTGGCTGCTGATAGAAGATATAAAAAAGTGTGGAGTTATCGTTCCGGTCTGTAACATGAAAAAGAGTTGCGAGAAAAGAAGAATCTTCACTATAGAAAATTGAAAGGACTTTTTTCAGCAATCTGATCAGGAAAGACATGCGCTTAAAATAGAACACTGATGCTGGGAACTGATAAAACCTATCTAGCCATAAATCGTCGCCAATATAGTGATGCGAGCTTATCTTAATACTATGGCTATAACGTTGATTTTTGAAAAAAATAAGACACCGACGATGTATTTGTGCTAAGTAGCTGAGTGGACGTAGCTTGTTTACGCCTGTTCGCAAATTGCGGGCAGGCCTTTTTGTATGGGGCGATCTTTGTCAAAATTTCGATTTGTACCCCGTCGGAAAAGTGTGTAGAATGAACAAATATAATTAAATGCGTAAAAGTTTATTTGCCCAACAGTCGTATAAATATAATAAAGCTTTTGCTCAGCTAACTTTCTGTCTATAAAGGCAAATAGAAACGGTATATAGCAAACAGATTAAAAAACTGTCATCCATAAAAAGGTGAAGCCTAGCAACAAACATTGTGCCAGGGTGATAGGTTTTAGAGATGAAAATAGGCTGGCATGAAAATATTCGATGGTAACAATCAGGCAAAGATGGGCTGGCGAGAGCATGACGCCGGTTAAGCCGCAAATATAGGTGAGGGCTAAGCCGTCCAAGTTGCTTGCTCCCAGCATAGGTACAACCAGCGGAAAGGCGATAGCCGCAAACCCTTGAGGTAGTCCGGTTAGTAAGCCCATAAAGAAGGCGGTCAGGTACACCACGGCTGCCGGAGAGATGCCCGATGCTTGGAAAAATTCAATGAGACCATTGATGGTGCTGGTGGCGTAGAGCATTCCCTGAAAAAATAAAATAGCCAGAATGCTATTGATAATAGGCAGATTGAGCGCGTCGCGTAGCATTAGTCCGTATTGTTTGGGTTGGTAATGCAGCAAAAAGGCCAGCAACAGCACAATGAGTAGCATGGACAGGGTGGTATTGAGATTACAAACTGTAACCAGAAATACGTTAAGCAGAATTGGGCCGATAGCCAGAACAACAGCTTTGATTTGTTGTTTTTTGGAGTCGGTGGATGTGCTGCATACAGCTTGACCACTAGGTGTAAATTCTTTGCCGCGCAGTAAGATGACTGCGCCAATCAAAATAGCGGCAAAGGACAATACAAATTGATGGCCGACAATTTTGCCAATGGGGATAGCGGTGAAGGATGCGGCCAGCAGCATAGATGGCAAAATGGGGTTGCAAAACTCCCACATATGGCGGAACCAGTAGTTGATAGCGGTTTTGCGTTCTGGTGAAAGTTGGTAGCTTTGGGCTGCTTCTTCTACCATTGGCGCAGAGAAGATAGCGCCGCCCAGCGAGGGCAGAAGGCCCAGAAAGGCAGGCATAAAGGCTAACACCACTCGATTGTCATGGAACAGATTGCCGGCGGCTTGAGTGAAATTTTTGAGGATGCCGCTGGTGCGTAGCAGATATTCTAGACACATGACCAGATAGAGAGTGAACACCATGTTCCAGGTGGTCCAGCTTACGGCGGTACTATATAGCGCCTGAATCAGATGGTTGAGGTGCAACCCTGACAGCATAAACAGTACAGTAGTAGAAGCCAGCACGGCGTAGCTGATGTGAATGTGTTTGCGCAGCAGCACAATCATGATGAGCAGTGATAAGAGAATTTGCAGCAATGCATACATAAAAACGGCCTTCTTTCTGAATGGAAACGAAACATCACTTGTTGTATAGATCTTGGAAAATGATTGCAGGTCAGCATAATTTAATGATTAAATTGTATAACAAAAGTACTGAAACCGTCAATGTGGACAGAAAAAATACCGGTGACTAACGGCATAACAGAGCCATAGTTGGCGGTATTAGCTTTTTTTATCATTTTTTTTCTTTGGATGGTTGCAATTTAAAAAAGGGGAGTGTATACTAAGTGCAATGACTTGTATCATAACAGAAAAAACTGTTATGATACAGTAGCGAAAAAACTTTTTAATTTTGAATTTGATATGGACTCTGCGAGAAAGAGGGGCGCACAGTTTAGGTTTGACAGCGGATTTTGCAGAGCATATTTCAGGAGGTGTTGTTTTTCGTGTTAGGAGCAGATATCTTACTGCATTGTTTAGAAGCGCATGATGTTGATGTGGTGTTCGGTCTTCCAGGCGGGGTAGTTATCCCACTGTACGACCGGCTGAAGCATTTTCCCAATATTAAGCATATTCTGACCAGACATGAACAGGGTGCTGCCCATGCAGCCGATGGTTATGCCCGCGCAACTGGCAAGGTGGGCGTTTGTTTTGCAACGTCCGGGCCGGGGGCTACCAATTTGGTGACTGGTATCGCCACCGCTAATATGGACTCCATTCCGATGGTGTGTATTATGGGGCAGGTTGTAAAAGAATTATTAGGGAAAGACGGGTTCCAGGAAGCTCACATGACAGGCATCTGTCAGCCAATTTGTAAACATACCTATGCGGTTACCGATGCGGCGCAACTGCCCGATATTGTGGCTGAGGCGTTCTTTGTAGCCAGCACAGGCCGTCCGGGACCAGTGGTGATTGACATTCCTAAAGATGTATTTGTGCAGGATGTGCAGGTGCCTTATGACAATGGCACAGTGCGCAACCGCATTATGATGAAATATAAGCCCTGCCAAGTGAACAAAGAGCAGGTCAACAAGGTAGCCCAGTTTATTCAAAAGGCGGAAAAGCCGATGCTGGTTGTGGGCGGTGGCGTCAACAACCGTTTAAAAAATCGGGACGTGCTGTATGAAATTGCGCAAAAGGCCGATATGCCGGTATCCACCACGTTGATGGGGCGGGGCGTGTTCCCAGCCGGCAATATTTACGATTTAGGCATGCCAGGGATGCACGGTACCGTGGAAGCCAACTATACCATCCAGCACTGCGACTGTCTGGTGGCGGTGGGGATGCGCTTCGACGACCGCGTAACCAGTAATGTCAGCAGCTTTGCGCCCAACGCCAAGATGATTGTACACGTGGATATTGACGCGGCGGAAATTGGTAAAACGGTAACGGTGGGCTATCCATTGGTGGCAGACAGTGCTGATTTCTTAGACGCGCTGCTGGAAGCGCTGCCGCAGTGTCAGCACAAAGATTGGATGGATGAGGTGCAGCAGAGCCGTTATGAGATTCAATCACCGGCTGGCAGTGTACTGCCGCCAAAGGAAACCTTTGCGTTTATTGATAAGTATGTAGATGAAAACACCGTTGTAGTGACGGACGTTGGCCAACACCAGATGTGGGCGGCACTGTTCTTAAATGTGGCCGGTCCAAGACAGTTTATCACTTCCGGCGGCTTAGGCACCATGGGCTTCGGATTCCCTGCAGCCATTGGTACTCAGTTTGGATTCCCAGACCGTAACGTGATTTTGATTACCGGCGACGGCAGTTTCCAGATGAATATGCAGGAGCTGGCCATCATGAAGAAATTCAAGCTGCCTATCAAAATTTGTTTGATGAACAATGGCTTCTTGGGTATGGTGCATCAGTGGCAGAAGATGTTCTACGATGAAAACTATTCAGAAACTATTCTGGACAGCGCACCCGACTGGCGCAAGCTGGCAGCGGCTTACGATTTGAACTATATGCGCATTGATGCATTGGCGCAGTGTGATGAAAAACTGGCGGCGGCATTAACCAGCAAGGAAGGCTGGTTTATCGACTTCCGGATTGATGCAGACGCCGATGTATATCCAATGGTACCGGCCGGCAAAGGGCTGGATGATATTGTAGTGGGGGAGTAGAGATATGAAGCATAAGGTAGCAGTTTTAGTAGAGAATAATCCTGGCGTACTGGCCAAAGTATCCAATCTGTTCTCCAGAAGAGGATACAACATTGACAGCTTGGTGGTAAGCGATACAGAAGATAAAACCATTTCCCGTATGACCATCGTGGTAGACGGCGATGAAAAAACGATTGAGCAGGTGACCAAACAACTGCACAAACTGGTAGATGTCATCAAAGTGAACGATTTGACCAACGACGACACTGTATGCCGTCAACTGCTGTTGGTGCGGGTAGCGGCAGATAGAGAAACCAGAGGGGAAATCATTCAGCTGATGGATATTTTCCGGGCTAGAATTATCGATATTGGCCGTCGCTCTTTGATTATTGAAGCCACCGGCGATGAATCCAAGATTGATGCAATTTTGAAATCGCTGCAGCCTTTCGGCATTCAGGAAATTGTGAAGACGGGGATATCGGCGATGGTGCGCAGCCCCAAGGATAAGTAGTAGTCGGACTTGTTATTTTTGCGTCTGACGTCGTTGTTTTTTGCAGGGCATGCCTTGCGTAGAAGTTCGCACTGGTTTGCCAGAACGATATGTCGGGTTCAAAAGAACAGGGTGTTATTAGGATTGCGCGGAAACAAAAGCAATTTTGTTTGCACATAAATTTAATTTTTCAAATTTGGGAGGAAATGAAAAATGGCAGTTATGTATTATGATCAGGATGCAAATTTAGAATATTTAAACGGGAAAACAATCGCAGTTATCGGCTACGGCAGCCAGGGTCATGCGCAGGCACAGAACCTGCGTGATGCTGGGATGCAGGTAATCGTTGGTCTGCGCAAAGGCAGCAAGACCTGGGCTAAAGTAGAAGAAGACGGTTTGCAGGTTATGACTGTGGCAGAAGCTGCTGAAAAGGCAGATATCATCCATGTTTTAATCCCAGATGAAAAACAGGCGGAAGTATACCGCAATGAAATCGCGCCTCATATGAGCGCAGGCAAAGCGTTGAGCTTCTCTCACGGCTTTAATATTCACTTCAAACAGATTGTACCTCCAGCCGATGTGGATGTATTCATGGTAGCACCAAAATCTCCAGGTCATAGCTTCCGGAAAGCAGTACAGCAGGGGACTGGCGTACCGGGTTTAGTAGCAGTGGAACAGGACGCTACCGGCAACTGCAAAAATATTGCATTGGCCTTTGCCAGAGCAGTAGGCTGCACAAAAGCAGGCGTACTGCAGACCACCTTCAAAGAAGAAACCGAAACCGACTTGTTCGGTGAACAGGCAATTCTGTGCGGCGGGATTAGCGCGCTGGTACAGGCTGGCTTTGAAACCTTGGTAGAAGCAGGCTATCAGCCGGAAAGCGCTTATTTTGAATGCTTCCATGAATTAAAATTGATTGTAGATTTGATGTATGTAGGCGGTCTGGAATACATGCATTACTCCGTAAGTGATACAGCCGAATACGGCGATTATGTAAGCGGTCCTCGTGTTGTAACAGAAGAAACCAAGAAAGAAATGAAACGCATCTTAACCGATATTCAGACTGGTGTATTTGCGAAAAACTGGATTTTGGAAAACCAGGCTGGACGTCCATCCTTCAACCGGATGCGCGCTATTGTAGCCGATCATCAGATTGAAAAAGTAGGGAAAGAATTAAGAGATAAAATGCCTTGGTTACAGAAATAATTTAGGGGTGAACTACATGCAGCAAAACGGAGCGCAGATTTTAATAAGTGCCCTGGAAGCACAGGGGGTTGATACCATCTTCGGCTATCCGGGCGGAGCAGTGTTAGAAATTTATGACGCATTAAAGAACAGCAATATTCATCACGTGCTGGTGCGGAACGAGCAAGGTGGTGCCCATGCAGCCAGCGGCTATGCCCGCGCGACTGGTAAGGTAGGGGTATGTCTGGCGACTTCCGGCCCTGGTGCAACCAATTTGGTTACAGGGATTGCTACAGCCTATATGGATTCTGTTCCAATCGTAGCATTTACAGGCCAGGTTTCCCGTTCTATGATTGGTACCGATGCCTTTCAGGAAATAGACATCACCGGGATTACCTCGCCTATTACTAAGCATAACTATTTGGTACAACGTGTAGAGGATTTGCCGCGCATTATTGCCGAGGCTTTCTACATTGCCAGCACAGGCCGTCCCGGTCCTGTATTGATTGATATCCCCAGAGATATTTCCCAATCGGTGATAGAATATGTGCCGGTAAAAGAAGTGGATATTCGCAGCTATAAGCCTACTGTTTCGGGCCATATGGGTATGATTAAACGGGCGGTAAAAGCTATCAAGGCTTCCCGCAAAATGGTCATCTGTGTGGGTGGCGGCGTGGTAGCCAGCAACTCTACCGCAGAGGTGATGAAGCTGGCGCAGATGAAAAATGCCACGGTAGTAGCCACTATGATGGGCCTATCCGGTTATCCGGCTGATGAGCCGCGGTTTTTGGGCATGCTGGGTACCTACGGCAATGAAGGGGCCAATATGGCTGTGCAGGATTGCGATTGCCTGCTGGCTTTGGGAATGCGGTTTGACGACCGTGTTATCAGCACTGCCGAAAGCTTTGCGCCTAATGCGGAAATCATTCATGTGGATGTAGACCCGGCGGAAATCGGCAAAAACGTGGAAATTAACATTCCAATCGTCGGTGATTTGCGCTCGGTGTTGGTGGACTTGAACGCGCAACTGGAAAAACAGAGCGATTTGGTTGTGTGCCAATCGTTGTATCCGCCTATTCCACTGCCTATGTCGGACGGTATTAATGTGCCATGGACCATGCAGTTGGTGGAAACATTGGTGGATAAGGAAAAAACCATCATTACTACCGATGTGGGTCAACATCAGGTGTGGACAGCTAACAGCTATAATTTTACCACACCGCGTAAATTTATCAGCTCTGGCGGGTTAGGCACTATGGGTTATGGAATTCCAGCGGCTGTGGGTGCGCAGATTGCTTGCCCCGATAATCTGGTAATCGCAGTAACTGGAGACGGCAGCTTCCAGATGTGTATGCATGAGCTGGGGACCATTTTAGAACAGGATTTGCCGATCAAGATTATGGTGTTCAACAATAATGTGCTGGGTATGGTGCGTCAACTGCAATATCATTATAGCGGACAGCGCTACAGCGGTGTGCATTTCGGCAAATCGGTAAACTTTATGGATTTGGCTAAAGCCTATGGGGCGGCTGGCTATCAGATTCTGAGTAAGGAAGAAGCAACGTCTGTGCTGAAAGAAGCTTTTGGCAATGGACGGTTCTCTATTATTGAAATTGCCATCGACCCTGATGATTTGTGCTTGCCAATCGTTTTGGGCGGTCATGCTTTGGACGATATGGTAACGGAGCCAAATCAGTAATTCACAGCTTATGTGATAAACTTAAAATAAATAGAGAGAGGGCGCTATCCCATGTGGTGATGGCGTTCTTTTTCTGTTCTAGCGGAAAAAATGATAAATTTTGCAAGAATTCCTACCAAAACACTTGACAAATGCCTGCCTTTGATGTATGCTGAAGCTAATAAATATAGCTGTGCTTGAAGATTTATTGGGAATATAAGATTATCAGAATATCCGACATACGTGACAAACCCCCTTTGCCAAAATGTCAAACCTACCTTTACGAATACGGTTGTACAGCTATATCTGAAAAGAGGAGCAAGCTTCAGGTTTGTTCCTCTTTTATTGTTTTAGCAATGAGAAATTTGGGGTAACAAAATGGAATGTTATTACAAAATATAAAATGAAAATACAACTTTTTGCCGTAAAAACAAAGAAAAGCCTTAATTAAATTGGCTGTGGTAGGGCCCATTCGTGGAAGAGGAGCATTAACCGGGGAAACAGGTTTCTACAATTATCATCAAGGAGGTGATAATTATGGAAGCTGAAAAAATTTTGGCTCAAAAGTTGAAGACTTATCGGAACAAAGAGAACTACACGCAAGAAGAAATGGCGCATTTATTAGGCTTAAGTACAGAAGGGTATCGTAAAATTGAAACCGGCAAGGTGTCAACTACCTTGAGAACTTTAAGTAAAATCTCGGAAGTGACGGAAATGCCCTTGACGGCGTTGTTGAGTATACAAGAAATGAAGTAAGTATTTCGACACTGGCTTCTGTCTTATGGTAGAGCCAGTGTTTTGTTTTATGTCAGGTACTGAGGAAAGTACTATTTGCGTATGTGTATATAACATGATAGATGACGAGCAATATGGGCGTTATATGCGGAAAAAGATAAACAAAAATGGTGCAAATAGAAATCATCTGCACCATTTTTGCATCTATGTGGGTTATTTAAAGATTAAAGCATTGCTGATTTCTTTGCTCGGTGCCGACAGGGATGTACTGCCGCTGCTATAGAGCCCGGAGGAAGAACCGCTGTCCATACAAATGGCTTGCGTTGCCCCCAACTGAGACATGACTGAAGCCAGTTGATTTAGCGTACATTTGACGCCGCCTACCAGCAAAATATCGCCGCTTTGCGTGACACCTACTGCACTGCGGGCAACGGCCATCGAAAATCCCGCCGAATCGGAGAAGCCTTCTTTTTCTGGGTTGACTATGTTAGCGCCATCCTTCAGGAGCAATGGACCAGCACCTGCTGCGGTCTGCACATTGGACCAATCCACCTTGTTGCCGGCTTGGTTGACATAGCTGATGTTATAGGAAACCTTGGCGCCCTTTTTGACAGCCTGGGCGGCAGAGGCTTTATCACCGGTGAAAAACAGTACATAACCATTGCTGGGAATGTTGGCTGCCGTTTTATTGGACACCGATATAACTTCACCGTTTTGTACTACCAAAGATGTTCCAAACGCGCAACTGGTGCTGCGTCCACGGGCGCTGGTAAATAGAACAACCGTGTTGCTGTTAACGGCTGGCGTATGGTTTACTAAGGAAACTGCATAGTTGGCGCCGCCTACAGTGGCTGTGATGGAACTGCGAACAATGTCCATTTTTACAGTGCCGCTGCTGGTAAAGCCAATGACGCTGCCAGTGCCTTCTGCATGAATCAGCTTGCCGTTTTTAATCAACAAGCCAAAGGGATCCTGCGATTGAGAACTGTCATAGCTTTGGAAGTAGCTGCCGTTGATGGCGGCTTTGGCTGAGGAGCGTTTTGCCAGACTGGCTAAAGACTCGGTCTGACCAATGGCATTTTGCGCCAGCGCCACGTCTGCTTTCAGATTAGAGGATTTAGGCACTAAAATATAGCTGACAGTGGTATTTTTACCACCAATAGAAACGGTCTCTTTTTTCGTAAGTACTTTTTCTACAGCAGGTACCTGAACAGGACTGCCATCGGTGCGCATATATAAGGTTTGCTCATTAGCGCCGTAGCTTGCGCCCCAAATGGCGGAGACAGCTTTAACCGGAACGTAGGTGGTATCATCCACAATCATAGGGGATGCGTCCAATTGGATTTTTTTATTGTTGACAACAATGCTGCTGGAGCCTATGGTAAGCACTACCTTGGTCTTGGCAGATTTGATGGTCAGCTCTTTCTCTTTGGCGTCATAAGATAATTCGGCGTTAAAGAGATTTGCCAAATCACGGGCGGGTATAAAAATTAAATTATTGGTTGCCAGTGCCTGAAATTGCACAGTTTTGCCATCAACCTGAACATCCAGATTGTTGGTAGCAGAAAAGGCCGGGGATGCGGTACAGCAGAATAGCAATAGTAAAACAGCCAGCAGCATATTCCGTTGGAAAAGACGCATAATCGGGCCTCCTTTCACGAGAGAATGGAAGTCTATATGGATAACACATTTCATTTTAAATTAAAAGTTAAAAGTAACAAAAAAGTTACATTTATAGTATAACGGTTTTTGCCGGAAATGTCCAGCTTTTCTTTTCATGAATTGCCTTGAAATTATGAAAATAAGGAATTTAATTTTGTAAAGACAATATATCTAAGCATATTCAAATTGCAAAAAAACTTTACTATATAAAAACATAAATGAAATAGAGAAAATGATTTGAGAAAGATATATTTTTCTTTATAAAACAGCGGTGCTATAATGCCAGTAACGAAATGAGCAATCTAACAACTGGATAAAAAGGAGCGAGACAGATGGAAACCTTATATTTTAATGGCGATGTGATTACCATGGAGGGCGAAAAGAATTTTGCGGAAGCCGTTTTGGTGGTTGACGGAAAAATTAAAGCGGTAGGCGCTTATGATGCAGTAGCAGCGCAGAAAAGCGTTCACTGTCAGTTGCGGGACTTAGAAGGTAACACCTTAATGCCGTCTTTTATCGATGGGCATGGTCACATTACCATGGCTGGCCCACAGTATGCCACCAGGGCAATCTTAGAAGACGCCAAAAATTTTGATGATATTGTAACAATTCTGCAACACTTCATTGCGGAACGCAAGATTGCTGCGGGAGAACCTGTTTTTGGCTGTCTGTATGACCATAACTATTTAGTAGAGGGGCGGCATCCTGACAAAAAGGTATTGGATAGGGTTTCCACAGTGCATCCGATTATCATTTTGCATGCTTCTGGTCATATGGGCGTAGCCAATTCATTGGCGCTAGCCAAGGCCGATATCAATGAAGCAACGCCGGAGATAGAGGGCGGTGTAATTGCCCGTTATCCAGGCACGCAGGAGCCAACCGGATATTTGGAAGAAACAGCTATTATGGCATTGGGCGCTTTAAATGCCAGCGGAGATGAAAATTTGGAAGATTTGTTGGTGCAGGTACAGGAAGTCTATACCTCTAATGGTATCACGACTGTGCAGGATGGCGGTACCTCCGGCGCTGGTTTGGCAGCTATGCGCAAGGCTGGCGCTGCAGGCCGTTTAAAGGTGGATATTGTTGCCTATCCCAGCCCATTAGAAAGTATGTGCCCAGAAGGGTTAGACAATGTGATGGCAGAAAATCAGGAGATTGTGGGAACTTATATCAATCATGTAAAAATTGGCGGCTATAAAATTTTATTGGACGGTTCTCCCCAGGGCAAATCGGCTTGGATGAGTGCGCCGTATGAAAATTCCGGCGACTATTGCGGTTATCCTTGGCTAAAGGATGAGCAGGTGCATGCCTGTGTGAAAAAAGCTATCGCCGATAATCAGCAATTATTAACCCATTGCAACGGTGATGCCGCTTCCCAGCAGTTGTTGGATGTGTATGAAACAGAACTGGCTGCCTCTGACAATCCCAATAAAGATAATTTGCGACCAGTGATGATTCACTGTCAGACTGTACGAGATGACCAGTTGGACCGTATGGTGAAGCTGCACATGCTACCGTCTATTTTTGTAGCGCACACCTGGTATTGGGGCGATGTCCATTTGAAAAATTTCGGTGATAAACGGGGCCGTCGGGTCAGTCCGGTGAAATCAGCCTTAGACAGAGCCATGCTTTATAATTTCCATACCGATACGCCCATTGTGCGGCCGAAATTGCTGCATAGCGTATGGGCCGCTGTCAACCGCATTACCCGCAGCGGCGTAGAAATTGGACCGGAACAGCGTATTAGCGTTTATGACGCTTTGAAAGGTATCACCATCAATTCGGCTTATGCTTATTTTGAAGAAGATAGCAAAGGATCTATCAAAGTTGGAAAACGGGCCGATTTGGTTATTCTAGATGGCAATCCCTTGAAAGTAGACCCTATGAAAATCCGCGATATTCAGGTGTTGGAAACTATTAAGGACGGAGAAGTAATTTATCGGAAGAAATAGAAGGTATTATGGACGTGCAGTGTCCGTTTTAGTTAGGACGGCGCTGCATGTCCTTTTTGTGTAAAGAATGTGTCTGGCCCTTGTACTTTTGCATCGGACACTCTATAATAGAGCAAAAGACAAAAGGTGGCGTGAGGATGAGAAAAACGGTGATTTTCGACTTGGACGGTGTGATTTTTGATTCGGAGCAGGTGGTGCGGCAGGGTTGGCGCTATGCGGCGGAACGGTTGCATCTAGGCCGAGTGGACCATTTGTTTTTGCAGTGTGTGGGTACCAATCACATTTTTACGGAGCGGTTGCTGCAGGAGCAGTTTGGTCTTCGGTTTTCCTATGAGGAATTCCGTAAGTACACCAGAGAATTTTTCTACAATTATACCGATAAATATGGCTTGCCTGTCAAACCAGGTGTGCGGGATCTGATGGACTATCTGAAGCACAACGGGTATGCCATTGGGTTGGCATCGTCCAGTACGCTGCAATATATTCTGAACGGCTTGCGGCAGGCGCAGCTTATTGAGTATTTCGATGTGATTGTCAGCGGCGAAAATTTGAAACGCAGCAAGCCGGAGCCCGATATTTATCTGATGGCCTGTGAAAAAATGGCCGTTGCTCCGACAGAGGCGTATGCCATTGAAGACTCGTACAACGGTATCCGTTCGGCCAGCCGAGCTGGTATGCAGCCCATCATGGTGCCCGATTTGCTGCCGGTGACGGCGGAGATGGAGCAGCTAAGTTGCACGGTGTGTAACAATTTGCTGGAGGTGCTGGCCTATTTACAGCAAAACGCCAGTGAAAAGTAAAATATAAAATTTTTGAGACGATAGCAGCTGGAACGGGATGTTCTTTTTCGGCTGCTATTTTTCTGTTGCCAAGCAGTCTGTAGACCCGACAAGCAAGAAATTTTATTTGTAAAAAATAAAATAGTACTTGACATATTATTAGACAAATGTCAAAATATAAATAACTTAAGTTAGACAATTGTCGAGATATAAAATTGAAACTGGGAGTGGGAACCATGAAAACAACAAAAAAATTACCGGATGCAGAATTGGAAATTATGCTGGTGGTTTGGGACGCCAAAGCGCCGGTGACCTCCGATTATATTATGGAGCGGTTGGACAAGGATTGGACCAAACCTACGCTGCTCAATTTGCTGACGCGGCTGTGCGGCAGAGGCTTTTTGCGCTGCGATAAGGAAGGACGGCACAATGTTTATTCGGTGTTAATTCCGCGGGAAGATTATGTGCAGGAAGCCAGCAGTACGCTGCTGCGCAAGCTGCACCACAACTCGTTGACCAGTCTGGTCGCTTCGCTCTATGACGGTCAGAAGGTATCCAAAGCCGATTTAGAAGAATTGAAGCGATTTATTGAGGAGGCGGAGGAATGATGCTTCACTTTATAGAAACAATCCTGCAAATCAGTTTGAGTACGGCGGCGGTTATCGGTATATTGTTGTTGCTGGTGCCGCTGTGGCAGAAGCGCTACAGCGCCCGTTGGCGCAAGGTCATTTGGCTGATACTGGCGGTGCGGCTGTTGGTGCCCTTCTCGTTGGATCTGCCCCAGACAGCGGTGCAGCTAGAGATGGATTTACAGGCGGCGCCGGCCTGGCAAGGCGGGCAAGTGATTGCCGATAGCAATCCCATCGAGCCAGCTATCATACCGGTTGCTGATGTGGAAGTCATACCAACTGTTGATAATAAGGTAGCGGAACCGCAAGCAGCCGTTTCTCCGGTGGCAGCAATCACGCCAATGCAACGGCCTGTTTCCCGCGGCGTGCTATTCTTTGCAATCTGGCTGGCAGGCGCAGTGGGCTTTCTGCTATGGCACGGCGTGCAGTACGGCTTCTTCCGCCGCAGGGCCTTGGCAGCGGCCCAGCCTTTGGAGGATAGTGAAGTATTGCTGCAGCAGGCCGCAGCCGATTTGCAGTTGAAGGCGGTACCCCATGTGGCAGTCAGTGCAGCGGTACAGGGGCCTATGT
>CABQBF010000023.1 GCA_902462325.1 uncultured Peptococcaceae bacterium | reverse complement strand
ATGAACAGCGGCCAGCCTATGCCTTGAATTATCTGACTCCGAAACAATATCGGGAGATTTATGCGCCTTGAGTTGTTCTTATGTCTATAACATCGCTATTGGATGGTCTGATGATTTTCAGAGTGGCTGTCGCAGGATTTTTATGATGTGTATAATTTTACATTTTTATTGTTTTATTTACTAAACATTCGTGTCCAATTTTTGTTGACCAGTGCACTGACTCCTTTGCCGTGAAATGCAGTTCAGGGGATAAGTTGGACGCCAGGGTGACAAATCGTTCTCTTTGATATTCATGATAGCCTTTGCAAGAAAAGCCAGCCCTGTCGGCGCGATCAAAAGCGCTGGCAGGGCTGGCTTGCAGTTGGCGCGGTTTTTCAGTTTGCAGGATAGCTGCCGCCCTTTTGCAGAATTTGCTGAATGGCTTCTTCATCGGGCGTGATATAGATGGTTTTTTGATTTTCGTAAATCACCCGGCCCGGTTTAGCGCCGTTGGGCTTATGGACATACCGCTTTAAGGTGTAATCCACCGGCACCAGTGCCGAATAGCGGCTCTTGCTGAAATAAGCGGCCAGATGGGCGGCAAAATCCAGCACCTCCTGGGTTAGCTGCCGTTGCTCCTGATGATTGCGGATAATCACATGGGAGCCGGGAATGTCCTTGGCGTGAAACCAGAGGTCGTTATTGCGGGCCAGCCGGGTAGTGACGTAATCGTTCTGTACGTTATTTTTTCCCACTAAAATTTCAATGTCGTTGTAGTGCAGCACCAGCGGTTTGAAAACCGGTTCCTTTTTGTTTTTCTTGTTCTGCTTGGTGAGCCGGGCTTTTACATACTGGGCGGCCTCCAGCTCCAGCCGGATGTCCTGTAAATCCTCCGGCGACTGGGCGTTGCGCAGGCTGTTTTTGATGCTGTCCAGATAATTGAGCTCATCCTGGGTATGTTCGGCCTGGATGATGGATTGCTGGGCGCCGGCTTTGGCTTTGGCATATTTTTTGAAATATTTCTGGGCGTTTTCATTAGGCGTCAGATTGGCCTGCATGGGGATGGTGAGCAGTTGCTGGTCCGGGTCGTAATAGTTGATCACTTCTGCGCTTTCTCCCTGCTGAATCTGATAGAGATTGGCGGTCAGCAATTCGCCCCAGATTTTGAAATGCTCGGCGTTTTCCCCTTCCTGCACTTTTTCCAACTGCAGGGCCAGCTTTTTCTCGCAGCGTTCGATTTCCCGATTGATGATGCGCTCTAAATCGCCGCTGCGCTGGGCCAGCAGATTGGCCTGCTCCTTGCGGCCGATGAATTGCTCCACCAGTTGGCTCATGGAGTCTAACTGCTGTTGCTGATATTGGGCGAACTGCTGCAAAGGGAAAGGTGCAAAGGCCACAGCCTTTTTGCCGTCCTCAACCAGCGTCGGCTGATAGGCTTTTTGCGCCAGCAGCTCCCGCAGCCACAGGATTTGCTGCCAAATGCGGTCGTAATCGTATTGGCCTAAAAAGTCCACCCGGTCGTCGGGATGGAGACCGCTGCGCTGGATAATTTCTGCAGCAGTTTGGGGCCCGAACCCAGCAATGTGATTGAGCAGAATTTTTTTCAGGCTTTGGCTGGAGGGCGCGTCTAAAAAGAAAGCGATTAGTTCCTCCTGGGTAAGCTCCGGCAAGGGCCGTTTATTTTGCGGCGGCGGCGCGATATAGGGTAAACCGGGCAGCACCTGCCGGTATTGGCTCATCTCCACACCCAACCGGCGGGCGCTGTCTAAGATGGCGTTGGTCTGTGGATTGACTAAAATCAGATTGCTGTGTTTGCCCATAAATTCGCCGATTAAGACGCGGGTTGCTTTTTCGCCCAGCTCGTCGTAGCCTTCGCAGACAATTTGAATGATGCGCTCCCAGCCTACCTGGCGGATTTCGATAATTTTGCTGCCTTCCAGGTGCTTGCGCAGCACCATGCAGAACAAAGGAGGCTGCACCGGGTTATTTTTTACGGCATGGGTAATGCCGATGCGGGCTGTTTGGGCGTTAGAGGACAGCAGCAATTTGTCGTTGCGGCCCGGCTGACGGACGGACAGTAAAATGGTGCTGGCGTCGGGCTGTTGAATTTTATCAATGCGGCCGCCTGATAGCTGTTGATGCAGTTCGTCGGCTAAGGCGTGAATGGCAATGCCGTCTAAAGACATGAGAAGACCCCCTAGAATAATCAGATAAAACGTGTTATAATACGGTTGTCATTATAGCATAAATGAAACTGAAAATAAAATGCTTTCTCCCAGCGTAGAGAAAGAAAAACTGTAAAGGAGTTGTAGGTTGTGTCAGTTGTAATCGATAACAGCAATGGCAGTTTTCTCAGCGAGGTGGATTCGCTGCGGGAGTTAATTGGCATAGATGAGATGAAGGAGTTAAATGCGTGGCGCTATCTGTTCGTCATTCATAAGTTTGGGCTGGACGAAATCGTCACCAAGTTGAATATTCTCAATGAAGAATACGACTTTTTCCACGACTCCAATCCCATCGAGCATATCGAAACGCGAATTAAAAATCCGAAAAAAACGGTGGAAAAGCTAATCCGGCAGGGCTATCCGGTATCGGCGCAGAGCGCCAGAGAAAATTTGCACGACATTGGCGGTATTCGAGTTGTCTGTTCCTTTGTGGAGGATGTGTACGAAATTTATGAAAAATTGGCCCGGCAGAGTGATTTGGAAATTAAAGAAGTAAAGGACTACATCAAAGATCCAAAAGACAATGGCTACCGCAGTTTGCATCTTTTGGTGGAGGTGCCGGTATTTTTAACCGATAAGACAGAAAAAGTGGTGATTGAGGTACAAATCCGTACCATTGCCATGGATTTTTGGGCCAGTCTGGAACATAAGCTGTATTACAAAAAAGGCAAGGTTGTGCCCCGTCAGGTGCTGATTGGGTTAAATCAGTGTGCCGATTTGGCTGCGCTTTTAGATGAAAAAATGCAGCATATCCGCAATAAGATGAAGCCCTATCTGAGTGAAGAAGAACGGGCCGAACAGGCGGCCAATATGGCGCTGAACGGCAATGTGATTGAGCTGGAAAGCGATGATGACTGGCAGAGTATGGCAACGACGGAAAAATCGGAAGATGGGCAATCGTCAGAAGAGTTTGTTTAGAAAAAATTGGGCTGGATAAAAGGCAATCACGCGGCGAAAAATAAAGCTGACAAGGCGATACGTTGAAAGTAAGCAAGTGATGTCAGAACAGGAGAGGATGGTTCGGCATGGAATTGCAGCAAATTTGCTGGGATTTATTTCAGCAAAACGGCCAAATCGGTTATTATTTACTGCGCCGCCAGTTAGAGCGGGAAGATGAGGTTGGAAGCTGTGGAGCAATATCAGCAGGTGAACGGGATTATTCTGCGCAGTAGGGATTATAAAGAAGCGGATCAGTTGCTTACGGTGTACACCAGAGAGCAGGGCAAGCTGACTGTGCAGGCCAAAGGCGTCAAAAAAACGACCAGCAAGCTGCGCAGCGGGATTTTGCTGTTTAGTCATACCGACTTGGTATTGGCAGCCGGCAAAGGCTTTCTCATTGTCACCGGCGCTGCCACCGTGACGGCCTTTCCTTCTCTGCGCAGCGACTTTGCCCGCATGAGCTATGCCAGCTATGGGGCGGAGCTGCTGGATCAGGTACTGGCTGAAGGACAGCCCGACGAGCAGTTGTTTTTGTTAATCCTGCAGACGCTGCATCTGCTGGAATATATTGACCCTTGGCTGGCTGTGCGCTATCTGGAGCTGCGCTTGCTGGAGCAGCAGGGCTATCGGATGGAGCTGCACCATTGTCTGCGCTGCGGCGCGCCGTTGCAGGGCGAGCGGTTTCGGGGCCTGCAGGGCGGCTTGCTGTGCAGAGCCTGCAGCTTTCAGGAACAAGCGGGCCCGGTGCTGCTGCAGGAAGGCCTGACGGTGCTGCGGGCCTTTGACAGGCTGCCGTTGCACAAGCTGGGCTTGGTGTATATCAGTCGGGAAGGGCGCCGCTCCGTAGAGCAATATCTGGATTTGCAGCTACAGCAGTTGTTAAGCTGGCCTCTAAAGAGTAAAGATTTTTTGAAGCAGTTGGAGTTGTAGCGCTGCGTTCAATAAATGAAAAATGAAAAACGGAAAGTTGGCATTTGGCTATCATAGCAGAGTGGTAGTCAAATTTTTTTGTGCGGAGAATATTCGGGCATGTCGTGCAAAGCTTTGGACAAATACTTGTGCAACTGTTATAATAAAAAGGATTCAGTATGTAGAGCAGTATAAAAGCAGAGAGGTGGCCACGGTATGAAGCTGGAGCAGTTAGAGCAGTTGATTGAAATTGAAAAGCAGCAGTCCATTTCTAAAGCGGCGAAGGCGTTGTATATGGGACAGCCGGCGCTGAGTGGTTCGCTGAATGGTTTGGAAGAGGAAATTGGCGTGCGATTGTTTGAAAGAAATTCTAACGGCGTGGTACCTACAACAGAGGGCAAAGAAATTTTACAGTTGGCGCGGCAAATGCTGGATTGTCGGGAACAAATTTTGCAATATGGCCGGCAGAATAAAGAGCTATATGGTGAAGTGACTGTATTAATCACCCAAGCCTATGGTTTTTTGTATTCAGATATTATGATGGAGTTTAGGGAGCGTTATGCAAAAGCTGAGCTCAATTTGCAGATTCGCACACCAGAGAAAATTGTAGAAGAAATTTCTCATGGCACGGCTAATCTTGGAGTAACGCTGTGGGAGTTGTTGCCCGATCAAACGCCGCAGGTTTTGAAAGAAGCAGGATTGCAATATGAAACCTTCGGCAGCCATTCTATGATGGTGTATGTTAGTCAGGATAATCGCTTTGCCGAACATGAAAGCGTAACGCTGCAGGAATTACGGCAGGAGCAGTTTGTGGCTTATTCTCCCAGTTATTGGGCCGCCACCAATAAGCAAATTCAAGCCACATCAGAGCCGTTGGTGATGACTGATAGAGAAAATTTGAAGCGCATGATTAGCACTGGCAAGGCCATCGCCATGATGCCCGATACCTTTGCCATGCACGACTTATATTGTGAGCAAGGCTTAATTAAGCTGATTCCTATCAAAGGCAGTGAGAATTTTGCCGAGGGTATCGATTATCTGTTATATCCGGCCAAACGGCGCTTGACGCTGCTGGAACAAAATACTGTAGCCATTCTGCGAGAGATTTTAACTGATGTGATGGCATAGTAGGCTTATCAGAAAACATGGGAAATACTGTATCAATAGTTTGAGATAGGGTATTTTTATTTATGGATATCCTTATCATAAAAAATAATGATAAAATAAATATATCGAAAAAAATACAACAAAGAGATAGTTTCTTGTAGGAAAAAGGAGGAGTTTACTATGGGAAAACCATCGGTACATCCAATGGGAACAATTATTTACAAACCGGAGAAGTGCTTTAACGGCTACACCATCTTTCAGGCCAACGAGCACGGCGCTACGCTAATTGATATGAACGGCGGCGTGGTGAATCATTGGCGCGGTTTGCAGGGCTTCCCAAACAAATTATTGCCAGGCGGTCAGGTTTTTGGTTCTCGCGGAGAGCGTAACAGCACCTACGGTTGGCAGGATCAAAAAGATTTGGTGCAGGTAGACTGGGACGGCAATGTAGTATGGGAGTTCCGACAAAATGAATATATTGAGGACCCTGGCTACGAGGCTGAATGGATGGCCCGTCAGCATCATGATTATCAGCGGGAAGGCAATCCGGTGGGATATTATGTACCAGGTATGGAGTGTAAAAGCGATTGCGGCAATACCTTAATGTTAACCCATATCGACGTTGTGGTGCCGGAAATTTCACTGCATCCATTGTGCAGCGACCGCATCATAGAGGTGGACTGGCAGGGCAATATTCTTTGGGACTGGTGCGTACACGACCATTTTGCTGAGTTGGGCTTTGACGAAACGGCCAAAAATACGCTGGCGCGGAATCCGAATGTCGTTGGTAATGGAAAAGGTGATTGGATGCATATCAACAGCATGAGTTTGTTGGGGCCTAACAAATGGTATGACGCCGGCGATGAACGGTTCGCGCCTGATAATATTATCTGGGATGGCCGTGAAACCAATATTATTGCCATTATTGACCGTAAAACTGGCAAGCTGGTGTGGAAGCTGGGGCCGGATTATGCTACAGGCAAGGCCAAAGAGATTGGTCAGATTGTCGGCCAGCATCATGCCCACATGATTCCCAAGGGACTGCCGGGCGAAGGGAATATCCTGATTTATGACAACGGCGGCTGGGCTGGTTACGGCGCGCCCAATCCGGCAGCGCCGACCGGCAATAAAAATGCCACCCGCGATTTTTCTCGTGTCATTGAGATTGACCCGAGAAAAATGGAAATTGTATGGCAGTGCCGACCGATGGATTTGGGATATATGCAGCCCTTTATCGCCGACCATTTCTATAGCTGCTATATCAGCAGCGCACAGCGCCTGCCAAACGGCAACACGCTGATTACAGAAGGCTCCGACGGACGTTTGCTGGAGGTTACAGCAGACCATGAGATCGTTTGGGAATATATCAGCCCCTATTTTGGCAGCCATATTAAAACCAATATGGTTTATCGGGCTTATCGCTATCCGTATAGCTACGTGCCACAGGTAGAACCGCCCAAAGAGGTTGCCATTGCACCTGTAGATAATGAAGATTTTCGCTTGCCGGGTGCTAAGAGCAAAGAGTTCCGCCGTCTGGTCAATGTGGAAGGAACAGAAGGGTATGGCGAAGTGGCTGGCTTCTGCTTAGCGATTGAAGAAGAGTAAAAAATCCGAAAAATTATAATTAAAAAACAACAATAGATAGATGTTTATTTAGCGGTTATACAAGAACTCCTCCCCTGTATAACCGCTTTTTATTTTATATGTTTTTACAAAAAATCCTTGCAAGAAAATTATACTTTTTAGGAAAGTGAGGAGAATTTATATGGCGGGAGAAGCCGTAAAAAAAGATAAGGAGCTATTGTATGTAGCAATATATTTAGCAATCGTTGCATTGTTCTGGTTTGTTGTACCAGCGCCAGCACCGATGACGAAAATTGGCATTAAAGTGTTGGGACTGTTCTTCGCATATATCGTTGCATTTACATTAACAGAAGAAGTCTGGCCCCATTTGCTTTCCTTTATACTTGCTCTATTCACTGGCGTATTTGTTGATATTACAGGTATTTTGCCGTCTACATGGGGCGGAGATACTTTTTTATTTATGATTTTGCTGTTTTTTGTAATTGCTTATTTGCAGATTTCCGGTTTCAGCAAATTTTTATCCGCTTGGCTGTTAACACGAAAATTTCTGGTTGGTCATCCCTGGAGAATTATTGGTATGCTGATGATTATCGCATGGCTGCTGTCAATATTTGTTGGTATCTTCGCAGGGCTGTTGCTGACTTGGGGATTTGTATATCAGATTTGCGGTCTGATGGGTTATGAAAAACATTCTAAACAGGCATGTGCCATGGTATTTGGTGTAACCATGGTAGGTGCGTTGAGCTTATCTACGTTCCCATTTTTGCAGAATGCATTGGTGATTATTGCAGCATTCACTGGCACTACTGGTTTGGAAGTAAATTTGATTCATTATTTATGCTATACCCTTCCTGCCAACCTGGCCTGTATTTTACTGTATTTGGTCATGTGCAAATATTTGTGGCGCGTTGATGTAAGCAAAATGAAAGAAATGACCATTGACTTTATTCCAAAAGAAGATTTGGTTTTCAAAAAAGAAGTAAAAATGGCTTTTGCGTTCTTGATTGTGCTGATTATAGCTATCTTCACACCCAATATTATACCGGCAAGCGTTCCAATTCAGGCGCCGTTAAAGGCAATCGGCAATAGTGGTATCTGTATGATGCTTTTTGTAATATGGTCTTTGATCAAAGTTGATGGAAAGCAGATTTTTAATATTACTGAACTGGGGAAAAAAGGCGTGCCCTGGAATATGGTGCTGGTATCACTGGCAATCTTTACGTTTATCGCATTGCTGGGCAATTCGGAAACCGGTATCAGTGCATTTGTAGGCTCTAAATTAGGTCCTGTTTTTGTAGGAAAACCACCGGCACTTTTTATCATATTATGCATGGTGATAACCATTTTGCTGACAAATTTTATGGCCAATATGGTGGTTGCAGTTGTAATGTTTGCAGCTACGCTGCCAATTGCAGGTCAGATGGGATTGGACATTATGCAGCTTGGATTTCTGTTTACGATTTGTTCTTCTATCGCCTTTTTGTTGCCAGCGGCATCTCCAGCCGGTATGTTGGTGTTTATGAATAAGGAATGGATGACTGTGAAAGAAATCTATACCTTTGCGCTGCCGACAGTGGTTATGATGGGTCTTGTTGTCTATGTATGGAATGTAATACTGTTTATGTTTATCTAACAGAGCGTTGCCGAAGTCATAATTAAAAAAGTGATAAAAACAAATGCGACGCCTGAAATTGGCTGAAAGATCAAGATCAGGGGGTCGTTTTTATAACAATCGATAAAATCATCATGCGAAGAACCATATAATGATGTAACGGAAAAAAGTAGAATCCCGCAAAACAGTACAGTTGTTTCCTAACTGTACTGTTTTTTCATGCAGTGCGAAATCTTTTAGATTTGGTAAAAAGGGCTGGACAGGCTTTGACAAAACGGCAAAAAATGGATATAATATGCAATACTGTTAAGTGGTTTCTTTGTTTCAGGACATACAGGTTTGAAGGAGGAGAATTTATGGAACAGAGGAAACGGGAAAGGCTTTTATTTGAATTGTCGTATCTGAACACGTCGGCTTTGTTTGCCTTGCGGGAGCATGCTATGCCGGTGCTGTTTTCAAAAAAAATGGAACAGGCGTGGGAGACTGCTTTGATGAAAGCAAGCCGCCGCCTGCGGAAATAGTAATCGTGGAAAGCGAAGAAGCGCTGCAGAGAGAGAACCTTTCTGCAGCGCTTCTTTATGGGTTTGATAAATTTTACAGCAGCTTGATTGCCTGATAACCGGTCATAAAACCGGCTAAAATCAACACGATGTAGACCATGCGCAAAAACTGCTGGCCATTGATGCGTTTAAAAATATGTTCGCTGACCACGTAAGCCGACAACACTGCGGGAACCAGCAAAAAGATGAAATGCAGCGTTTGTCCTTGATAGGCGCCGGTCATCAGATATTGGAGGGCGATGATGCTGGCAGAGGTAGCGCCAATGGCAAATTGGGTGGCGCGGATTTCCTCTTTCTTTTGCAGATTCAGTAAAATATAAATATTGAAAATGGGACCGCCGCAGGCGAAAGCGGCCTGCATGATGCCGCCTAAAAAGGGAATGCAGAAAATCAGCGGATTTTTCTTGGCTCGAGGCTGGGGTTTTCCCTGACTGTGCAAATCCCGCAGGCCTTTTCCGGCGATGAAAATCATCAATAGTGCTAACAACAGTTTCATCCAGCCCTCGTGCAGTATATTGGCCAGATGAATGCCGCACACGCCGCCGAGCGCAACTAAAGGCAGCATAGAAAAATAGACAAACAAATTGATGCTGCGATATTGGGAGAGCAGGCGGGGAACGCCGTTAAACAACACGGTCAGCACCAGCACAGGCACAATGGTTTTCACATCTAAAAAGAGAGATAAAAAGGGCAGCGCCAGAATATTGCTGCCAAAGCCCACCAAGCCAGAAACGATACAGGCCAAAAACATAATCAAAAAGAACATCACATTGCTGAGAGATAACACAAGTAAGAACTCCTTTGAAGCAAAATACGACAGTTGTGATAAAAATTTGCCAAACCCTGTCGCAAAAGTATAAATTAAGTCTACACATTTCCAGCCGGCTTGTAAAGACTTGACTGCAAAAAACAGCGCAGCATTTTCCAAAGGATTATACCAGAAGGAAGGTTCTTTGCTATCGCACAGATGAAGTACCTTTTCTGCGCCAATGGTGCAATATACAGGATAACAATGGAGTGATACTGTCTTATCCTATCGAGCTGTAGTTGAAACATCTTTCGGAGCCTGATACTGGGGGAAAATAAAACTGCGCAAGCAAAGATCTGTCTGGTGAAGGGAGGAATAGGCAAAGAAGAGCAAATAAATCGCAGAGAAAAAACGCTGCTGTGTGATTGTTTCACCCAGCAGCGTTTTTCGGGAAAACGATTATTTGTCTACTTTAGAAAAATATTCTTTGGTCAGCTTCACAACAATACCGCTTAAACCGACAATCCCGATTAAGTTCGGAATGGCCATTAAGCCGTTGCTGGTATCGGAGATGGCCCAGATTAAATCCAGATGGCCAGCGCCGCTTGCACAGCCTACAAATACGATAGCGATGTACAGCACCCGGTAGGCCATAACGGCTGTCCGGTTTTTATGGGATAAATATTCGATAGCTTTTTCGCCGTAATAAGCCCAGCCTAAAATGGTGGAGGTGGCAAACAGGACAGTTCCTAATGTTACGCAAAGACCACCAATGCCAGGAATAACCTGATTATAAGCGGCGATACTCAGTGCCGAACCGGTCAGGCCAGTTTCCAGCGCACCGCTGGTCAGGATTACCATGGCAGTACAGGTACAAATGATAATGGTGGTAAAGAATACTTCAAACATCCCCCAAATCCCCTGTTCGACAGGATTTTTGGCACTGGAGGAAGCATGGGCGATAGGCGCGGTACCTAAACCGGCTTCGTTGGAATAAATACCACGGGCAAAACCGTAACGCATAGCTACCATAACACCGTAACCGGCAGCGCCGCCAGCGGCAGACTGGAAGTTAAAAGCTTCACTGACGATTAAAGAAAAGGCTGCAGGAATTTTGTCAAGATTTAGAACCAAAGCCACAACAGCAACTACCACATAGAATACGGCCATGAATGGTACCAGCTTTTCGGTAATGGTTGCGATACGGCGGATACCACCCAAAATGATAGCGCCGACAAAAATGGTCAGCACAACGCCGGTAATCATAGGGTTAATGCCCAGTGTAGATTGCAGCGCCATGGAAATGGAGTTGCCCTGGGTAGCGTTCCCGGTACCCAGACAGGCAATGGCTACAAAGAAAGCAAAGAGTACGGCCAGCCATTTCAACCCCAAACCGTTCTGGATATAATACATAGGACCGCCGGACCATTGTCCCTGGGCATTTTTTTCACGATAGGCCAAAGATAATACGATTTCCGAATATTTGGTCACCATGCCCAGCAGTGCGCTGACCCACATCCAGAAGATAGCCCCTGGACCGCCGGATACTAACGCAGTGGCAACGCCGGTGATACTGCCGGTACCGATGGTGCCAGCCATAGCGGTGGCTACAGCCTGGAACGGACTAACGCCCGATTCGTCAGCAGTGCGGTGTTTGCCGCTGAATAAGCCGCCGATGGTATTTTTCATCACATAACCAAATTTGGTGAACTGAGGGAAGCCCATGCGAGCTGAGAGCAGTAAGCCGGTACCAATCAGCAGCGTCAGCATAATTGGTCCCCACACAACATTGCTGATAGCGCCGTTGATGTCTTGAATAACGGTTAAAAGTGTTGACATAAAACATCCTCCTAAGAAAGATAATAATGGTAAGAATACGAACGCATAAAATGATATGCTGTTGATTGTGTGGCATATATAACCATAAATGAATGATTGATATATACTAAATCAACAAAACTTTTCTCTGTGGAGTATTATAATACAAAATAATGTGATTGGACAGCGTTTTTTTGTGAGAAAAAATGAGCAGTTTTTATAAAATCTATGGGGAAGAATGTGCCACACTTCACAGAATGCATACAATATACGAGAAGCTGTATATATTGAATTATATAGCAGCATATTTTGTATAAACAATGAATTTTATGTTTAAAACATACATTTTTTCGTCATGGACGCATGTCCATTTCAGACACTATGAATTGTAAAATAATGTATATTCATATTATCTGTGATGGACAAATGTAAATTTTAAAATTATTTTATGGACATTTGTATTTTATACAAGGACAAACATTGATTCACGAAGAAAGTGTATACAAAAAAATGCAGCAATTATACAAGAAAATTTTACAGAGAAAACACTGTTTATAGGACATGAACATAGGGTTAAACTCATGCTAAATTGTAAGAATTTTGAAAAGAAAAATGAAATCGCCACAGAAAAATCAGACGATTGCGCCATAGTGGTCGAAAAAATTTCCGCAACGTATCAGACAATTTAATTCATAACATCAAAGCTATAAGCAGCCGAAAGGACAGATGGCATTTTGGGGTGCGGGCTCTATTAAAAAGGCGAGTGTTATTCTGGGGAAAACTTCTTTGTGTCATTTTTCAACAAGCTCGACATAATAATACCCCTATACGGTATCGTACAGCATAGGGGCAGCTTTGTTTCATACTATCGGTTTGAGTTTTCCGCTTTCTTGGGCTAGTTGCAGGAGCTGTTGATTTTTCTGGTTCATAGAGCCGAAGGTATCCAGCGGGCAGAGGACGGTGTGGCAGCTTTGCAGCAGGACGGCAGCTTGGGAGAAGGCCTCATCGCTGATGGGCTCAAAGCTGTGCTGGGTGACGACAGCGGCTGCTAGTGCCTGGGCTACGGGATAGTCTAAATCGTTTTGGTGCAGAACGCCTGCGGCGAAGGGAATGCCCTGCCGCTGCAATTTGCGATAGACGGGAATGCCTGTACCGCCGCCGCCGATGACAAACACTTGGGGCTGGCCGGTTACAGCGGCCAATTCCAGAGAGCCGAACAGGGCGTTGTAGCTGCCTTTGGTGGCTCCATAAAGATCCATGATGAAATCGGCGGTGAAAATTTCCTCTGGCGGGCCGGAACGCTCAATGGCGTTGTTATGGACGCACACCACCCAATCGGAGATTTTTTGAGCCAAATCCAGCTCATGCAGGGAGAGCAACACTGCTAACTGCCGCTTTTGTACCATGTCTTTCAGAATGGATAAAAGCTCCAGTTTGTGCCGGATATCCAAAAAAGAGGTGGGCTCATCCAACACCAGCACCTCTGGCTCCTGACAGAGCGCCCGGGCCAACAGAATGCGCTGCCGCTGGCCGTCGCTGACAGCGGAAAAATGGCAGTGGGCGATGTCCTGCCCGTGAACCAGCGCCAGAGCTTCCTGCACCTTCTGGCGGTCCTGGGCTGTGAGAATGCCCAGCCGACCGGTGTAAGGATAGCGGCCTGTGCTGACGACATCTTCACAGGTCATCAGTTCGGGATGAATACGTTCCGTCATCAGCACAGAAAGACGCTTGGCAATGTCCAGCTCGTTCATCTGGGCCATGGCGCGGCCATCCAGATAGACGGCGCCGCCTAAGAGCCGTAGCTGCTTGATGATGCTTTTGAGGATAGTGGACTTGCCTGAACCGTTGGGGCCAATGAGAGTCATAATCTGACCTCGGCGCAATTGCAGACAGATATCACGGATGAGGGGCTGGCTGCCGTAGCCCACGGTCATATGCTGGGTGTAGAGATAAGGCTCCTGCATGGTGTTTCCTCGCTTTCGGTTAAGACTGGTGGGTACGCTGGGTTATCATCATATAGATGACGATGGGTGCGCCGAATACGGCGGTAACGGAGCTGATACTGAGCTCGGTGGGCGCAAAGACCGTGCGGGCGATAAGGTCGCAAAACAGGCAGAACACCGCGCCGCCCAGAAAGCAGGCGGGAATAATTAGGAGGGGTTTGGCGGTGTGGAACAGATTTTTCACCAGATGGGGCACTGCGATGCCCACAAAGGAAATGGGGCCGGCAAAGGCGGTCACGCAGGCCGATAAAATGCTGGACAGCAAAATCAGCACGAAGCGAAAGGCCCGAATATTGACGCCCATGTTCTGCGCGTATACCTCGCCCATTTGGTAGGCGCCGATAGGTTTGGAGAGAAAAAAGGTGAAAAGCAGCGTAAGGCCCACCACCGCCGCCATCACAGCCACATTGTCCCAACTGATGCCGGAAAAGCTGCCTAAAGACCAGTTATGTAAATTGACGATGTTGGAGTCGTCGGCAAAGGTGACCACAAAATCGGTGATGGCCGAGCAGATATAGCCAATCATAACGCCGCAAATGACCAGCATCGACATGTTTTTGACCTGCTGGGAAATGAGCAGAATAAAACCCATGGAAATCATAGCGCCCACAAAGGCAGCGGCAATCATGGTCAGCGAGCCGCCTACCAGACCGTGCCGGAGCAGAAAAATCATAGTCAGAGCCACTACCAGCTTGGCGCCGGAGGAAATACCCAGCACGAAAGGGCCGGCGATAGGATTGGCAAAGAAAGTTTGCAGCAAAAAGCCGGACACCGACAACGCACCGCCCAGGAGAACGACGGCCAAAATACGGGGCAGGCGAATATCCCAAACGATATGATAGTTGGTGGAATCATCGGGCTGGCTGCAGAGAATGCGCAAAATCTCCGGCACAGTCAGATGCACACTGCCAGCGTTGATGTTCCAAACAGCCAGCGCCGCCAGCAGCACCGCCAGCAAAAGAAAGGCGCTGCAAATTCTGGCGTAAGTATTTCTCATGGGGCTCATTCCTTTCCTGTATGTAATGAAATGACATTAGGGTTCCTTTACAATCGTCTATTCTGGCAGATGGGCGGCGAATTGCCGCCCATAGCCGCTTTTGTTTCGTACCAGACCAAAAGAGCGTCGGGCATGGAACATCTTCCAAAGCCTGATAAAAGAACAAAAAATTACTGTACATGATGTAGATAAGTTAGCTGTAGGTTTTCTGGCTCGTCGGCGGTCAGGATGGTGTGTAAATCGGTAATCAGGTCGCCCAAGCCCAGGCTTTCTTGAAACAGATTTTTGCCGGTACACCAGACGTTGTCGGTTTTGACGGCTTGAAAGTCTTTCAATAACGGGCTTTTGGCGAAAAGCTGGTCCATGGTCTGGAGTTCGCCGTCGATGGCGCTGTTGTAAATCAGGATGTCGGCATCTCGGGCTCCGGCGTAGAAGGCTTCCATTTGCATATTCATGGTGGACAAGGCATTGCCGTCCTCAGAGGCCAAGTCAGAAAAAATGTATTGACCGCCGGCCAGCTCGATGGATTTGGCGATATAATCGCCGGATTTGCGCACGTTGACAGCACCATTAGAGGTGATATAAAAGAAAGCTACCGTTTTACCAGTGTTGGGCTGCTCCAAGACCGGCGACAGCTTGTCAGTCAGTTTGGAAAAGTAGACTTCTGCGGTCTCTTCTTTGTCTAACAGAACGGCGTACAGCTTGAGCCATTCGATACGACCTAAGGGGTGGCTTTCATAGCTGGAGCGCTCTACTAACACCGGAATGCCGAATTTCTCCAGTTGTTCTTTTACCTCCGGTGTGTGATAAATCATGGTGGATTCCAGAGCCAAATCGCAATCCTGCGATAAAATCACTTCGTAGTCGGGTGCGCTGTATTTGCCGGCGTAGGTGATGCGACCTTCTTCCATGGCCTGCTGCGCCTGGGGGATATACCAGCCGGCGGCGTCAGTGCCGGAGAGGCTGATAGCGTCCAGAGCATCCAGCTCCCGAAACAAATCCATAGCCGAGGTAGCTACCAGATAAATACTGTCTAAGGGCTGCTGCAGCACAGTTACGGTATCGGGCAGTTGGTCTGGCACGGCAGCGCCTTCCGGCACCAGCAGATAGGTGTCGGTGCCGCCGATGGTGATTTTGGCATAGCCGCCCTGATAATAGTCCACTGCAAATTGGTCGGCATAGGTCAGGTCTAGGCTGTAATCAAATTGCAGATTGTCCCAGGCTGTTTGCTGGCTCGTAGTGTGCTGCCCGCAGCCGGAAAGCAGCAGGCAGAGCAAGAGAACAAACAGCGGGAGCCGCGTCAAAGGCTGCTGTTTCATTGGGCGCTCTCGATGGTTGCTGCATCAAAATACAGGGTATATTCAATTTCGTGGGGCGTACTCATGGCGGTGGTGTTGGCCAGCACTGGCACCTTGCGGTCAAAGGCCGTTACCGGAATTTCAAAGGTGGAGTTGCCGTCGGTGTTGAGCGGCAGATACTGCACATCGTCCACCTTCATATAATCATAGTTGGAACTGCTCCAAATGATGGTGGCATAAGCAGCGCCGTTTTCTACTCGTAGTTGGGCCGGCGACTGGACGCTGGCTTTACCGGAGCCGCCTTCTAATTGCACGTCGATGGTATAGGTGCCGTCAGCCAGTTGCAGACTGTTTGCTGTGGTGATGGCGCTGTCCTGAAAAGCGTCCAGCGGCAGCGAATCGGCCCGGAATACCAGCGTGCGGTCATACCATAGCTCTTTGTTTTTACTGAAGGCTGTGCAGTTGATGCCCATATCCAGCGCTTCTACCGGAATGGTATAGGTGTGTACGCCGTCGGCGGTTTCTACATAGGGGATATAGTCGGCTTCCTGAGCCTGGGTGGCTTCTTCGCCGGTGCCCATAAACACTTTGGTGTAGCCGGTGCCGCCCATGTACAGCACTGCGGTCATCTGGCCATTTTGTACGGTCAGCTCACAGCTGGTGATTTTAAACATAGAGGAACTACAGTCGACGGTAATCGGATAAACGCCGTCCTTTAAGGCGTCGCCATAGATGGGAACCATATCCTCGTCCACCACATTTTCCACAGTGGTCATCTGGTCGGCGGTGGCCACCTGGCTGTTTTGCTGGGAGTCTTTGTCGGAACTGCAGCCGGCGGTGCATAGCAGAGCCGCCAACAGCAGAAGAATTGTTGTCAGTTTAAAAGTTTTCATAGATGATTACACCTTTCTACACAGAGCAGGCCAAAAGCGATACTTCTGGCCTGCTCTGTGTATGTTTATTTTTTAGTTCAGTTCATCGATGGCAGCCTGGGCGTGTTCTACCAAAAGCTGCTGGATGGCTTCCAATTCACCAAGACCGGACACGACGCATTCTACTTCATAACCGGCGTTTTGGAAAGCTGTTTTCCAGGAGTCCTCTTCATCGCCAGCCATATCGTTGTTGGCGTGATCTCCGGCAACAATCATCATGGGCTGTAAAACGACCCGTTCATAGTCGCCGGCCTGCACTAAGGACAGCACGTCTTCCAGCGATGGTGTGGCTTCTACAGTGCCGATATAGTAGTTGGCATAGCCGCTGTCGCTGAGTAGCTGCTGCATTTTGGCATAAACGCCGTTGGAGTCGGCTTCGGTGCCATGGCCCATAAAGCAGATGGCTGTTTTGCCGTCGTCGTAGGAGGCGGTAGCTTCTACCATAGCTTGGGCAACGGTTTGGAAATCGGCGTCGGAGGTCAGCAGCGGCTGGCCAATGGAGATGGCTTCAAAGGCGTCGGCATACTGGGCCACTTCGTCTATCAAGTCGTTATATTCATAACCGTTCATTAAGTGGGTAGGCTGGATGACCAGTGTTTTTACACCGTTGTCCACAGCTCGGTCTAAGGCTTGGCCCACGTTGTCGATGGTTTCCCCGTCACGGCTCTGCACATGGTCGATGATAATCTGGCTGGTGAAGCCTCTGCGCACAGAGTAGTCTGGGAAAGCGGCTTCCATGGCGTTTTCAATAGCGCCGATGGTGAAACGGCGGTTGTCATTGTAGCTGGTGCCGAAGCTGACAACCAGCAGTTCCTGTTCTCCGATTTCATCCTGATTGCGGGGGTTGTCCAGCGAAGCGTCGCCGGTGTCATAATTTTCTTCCTCTTCTCCGTCTACGGTGCTGGACACATTGGTTGCGTCTGTGTCCGGTGTGTCGGTTTTGTTGGATGTGCCGGTGCAGCCGGTGAACAGCATAGCGAACATGGCGCACACCAGCAACAGAGCCAGCAGTTTTTTCATTTTCATGGGTAATTCCTCCTTTGTTTTTGTCGAAGTCTAGGCTTCGTTTCTCTGATGCTGTATATCTAAAATTTACACCAGCAAACTCAGGTACGGGAATGGGCAACACAAAAAAAGCGGTCATCCAAGGATAACCACGACGGAGAAATGCCGTCGGCAAAGACGAAAACATGCCATTGGCAAAGGGTACAATCAAGTCCTCGTGATTTGGAATAGCTGGCTATTCCCGTACCAGCGACCGGCAGGTTTCCTGACTCGTAAGTCATCACGGACTATCGTCTTCCCAATTTGTATCAGTGACTGTCCTTTTGGACATAGATAGCGCGCTCGTTACATACAGTGACGAGATCGTACAGGCCTTGCACCTGTTTCCCTATTATCCGTTCCTTTCTTGTGCATATATGCGAAGTATAAAGAAAGAACGGCACCGGCTCACTTTTAACAATATTTAATTATAGTCAGTGTACCATGTGAAAAGCGGCATTGCAATACTTTTTGCATACCATAAAAGAAGAAAATCATAAGAACAAGACCTATTAAGTAAAAAAGGCTTGTCCATAGAAAAATTTTTGAGAAAAAAATACACTTTTGTAGGAATTACCAGAAAAAATTTTTACCATTTTGTAATTTCTATGTTATAATAGAGTCTAACCTTATTATGAAAGCAGGATAGCTTTGTGAGAATTATAATGAAAGAAAGTATGCGATAGAAATATTGGTAGAAAAGGTGGAATATGATGCGTAAAAGAATAACGGCAATTTTTTTGATGATGACAATGCTATGTATGGTGCTGCCGCAGGCGGCTATGGCCGATGTGCTTACCACGTCGGCGCCTGATATCAGCGCTACCAGCTATATTGTAGTGGATGGCAGCACAGGGGAAATCTTGTTTGGAAAAAACTATCAGCAGCAGTGTGCGCCGGCCAGCATCACCAAAATCATGACGGCCATTCTGGCCATTGAAAGCGGCAAGCTGGACGAAACGGTTACAGTGCCAGATCTGCCCGATTTTGGTACCACAGGCGCTGTGACGGTGCATCTGGTAAAAGGTGAAAAATATACGTTGCGGCAATTGGTAGAAGTGATGATGGTGGCTTCGGCCAACGACGCCGCTTATGCAGTGGCAGACGCAGTGGGCGGCTCGGCTGAAAAATTTGTTAATCAGATGAATGAAAAAGCCACGACCTTGGGCATGACCAGCACCACCTTCAAAAACCCCCATGGCCTGGATGAAGACGGCCATCTGGTAACGGCGGAGGATATGGCCAAGCTGGCCTGTTATGCCATGAAAAACGAAACCTTCCGGGAAATCGTGTTGATTCAGCAGGTGGATTGGAACGGTGTTAGCTATGTGAAATCGCTGCCTACCACCAACAAGTTGTTCAGTATCATGCCGGAAGCAACGGGCATTAAAACCGGCAACAGCAACGAAGCCCAGCGCACTTTAGTGGCTTCGGCACAAAAGGATGGCCGGGAGCTTATCGGCGTTATCTTGGGTGTAGCCGATGAATCTATTTTTCAAAATATGAAGACTGTTTTAAATTATGGTTTTGATCATACCAAAATTGTGCCTGTGGTGCAGAAGGATAATCTGGAAACCACGCTGCAGTTTGGCGAAAATAAACAGGTGCGGGTGGTGGCCGGCGAGGACTACAGCGTTATTCAGTCTACCGACAATGCATCCATCGTTTCCTATCAGCGTAAATTAACCGATATTGAATTGCCCATCAAAAAGGACAGCCAGGTGGGCGCTTTAGAAGTGTTGGTGGATGGAGCCGTGATTCACGAGGTTCCGTTGATTGCATTGGATGATGCGCGCAAGCCTATTAACTGGGTGTTCTTAGTAGCCATATTGCTTTCTGTGGTTTATATTGCTTCTATTTGCAGCCGCATTGTCAACAATATTCGCCGTGCCCAGCGCAAACGGGCGGCAGGCCGTGCAGCGGCTCCGGCAGCGCCGGCAAGACGCAATCAGTACGATAATCTGGTAACCTCCGTAGAACATCCCAAACAACCGGCCAAAAAAACCTTAACCAGCAGCCGCAACCGCAACGGACGCCGTTAAGGACGGTGTTTTTCCAGCGGCGGATACCTGGATTTCCGCAACTGACAGCCGGTACAGCATAGAGACAGCACCGGTACAGACTGATATAGAAAGGAAACAATCTCATGGACTATCATACTCTTCTTCAACAATTGCATAAAGGAGAGGTCCATGAGGTTTATTTCTTTTATGGCGAAGAACGATTGCTGCTGCAGCGGGCTTTAAAGGCGCTGGAGCAGCAACTATTGCCAGAGGAACTGGCCGATTTCAATAAAGACCTGTTATCGGGTGCTGAATGTACACCCAAACAGATTGCAGAGCTGGCTATGAATTTGCCTTTTATGGCCCAGCGCCGTTTGCTGATTGTGCAGGGGCCCTTGTCCTTTTTGTCCATTCCCAAAACCGATAAAAGTGGCCAGAGCAATTTGCAATATTTGTTGGAGTATTTGGAGCAGCCCAATCCGCAATGCTGTTTGGTGTTTTGCAGCGACAGCCCCTTGGCAAAGACCGGCGCGCTGAACAAGAAGCTGCAGGAGAAAGCTGTGCAGGTAGAATTTGCGCCGCTAAAGGGGAAGGTGCTGGAAAGGTGGATTGCCGAATATGTGGCAGCCGCAGGTCGCAGCATTGATAAACAAGCGCTGGAATATCTCAGCGCCATCAACAGCTTTGACTTACAAATTATGGAGCAGGAACTGCAGAAGTTGCTTTTGTACCGTTGTGAGGATGGAGTGATTACCTTGCAGCATGTACAGGATATCGTGACCAAAACCGTGGAGGCCAATATTTTTGCTTTGTCGGACAGCATTGGCAATCAAAAAGGCAGTGAAGCGCTGCAGGTGCTGAAGGATATGCTTTATCTGGGCCAATCGCCCTTTCAATTGCTGGGGTTTTTGTCCCGCCATTTTCGCAATTTATTGCTGGTGAAGGATTATCGCAGTATGGGCTATAATGAGGGGCAGATAAAAGAAAAAACCAAGCTGCATCCCTTTGTGATTAAAAAAAGTATCCGGCAGGCAGAGCGTTTCAGTATGCCCCAGTTGGTTGCCGCGCTGGAGCGGCTTTTGCAGATAGAGGTAGAGCTGAAATCTACCACAAGCAATGGAGAGGAATTGCTGGAGCAGTTTATTATAGAATTGTGCTATTTATAAGGCTGTAGGAGGAACAGAAATGGAAGCGGAGTTCAGTAAAAAAATGTGCCAAAGGCTGGCCGATTATGAGGCATATATCAAAAATGAATGCAAATCTCCTTTGCTGCAAAAGGATAAGGTGCAGGTAGACCGGAATGAATTGCTGGATTTGCTGGCCGATTTGCTGGCCTTTCACAGCGCCGATTTGCATCTGGACGATCAGGTGGAGCTGGATTTATCAACGGTGCAGATGACCAAAGAGCAAATTCTGAAAAATGCCGCCTGGCAAGCCCGGCAGATGATAGATGAGGCGGAAGTGGTGCGTACCTCCACTTTAGAGGAAGCGGCGGCAGAGGCCAAAAAAGAGTCGGAGAAAATTTTAAGTGAAGCCAAAGCCTATGAGGCCAAGGTAAAAGCAGAAGCCGAGGAAATTGTCAGCATGACGCTGAACGAACGGCGGCAGGAGCTGGAAGCAGCCCGCAAAGAGCTGGAGGACAGCCGGGAAGGCGTTTTGGCTGAAGCCCGGCAGGAAGGGGAAGCCCTTCTGGAAGACGTGCAGCAGCAGGCGGAAACCCTGCGCAAGGAGTTGGACGGCGAGATTGAGTTATACCGTAAAACCCGTGAAGCGGAGCTGAAGGAGTCGTTGAAGGAAGCCCAGCAGATTGCCCAAGCTACTTTAGAAGAAAAAACTAGAGACGCTTTGCAGCTTTATGCCGATACTTTGCATAAAACAGAAGAAATGGTCAACCTGATTACAGCCCTTTACGAGCAGCAGATGGAGGTTATCCAGCAGGACCGCAAGGACATCGGCGCCATTGTGGAAAAACTGGAACGGCAAGGCCTACATCGCAGTCGCAGATAAAAAAGTTTTTTGACAAAATGCCATTATTTCAGACAAGTTCCTTGCTTTTTTGCAAGAAGTTTGTTATAGTAACAAAAGAATCGTCAAGAAGAAAAGGATACTGCATTCCGCACATGGCAGAGGTGGAGTGCAGTATCTTTTTATACGGAAGCGGTTCTAAGAAATATGGGCCAATCCCGTTAAGATTATTTCCTTTGAGACGGGAATGGAAATGGCGGCAGAGCGCCCAATTTGATTCGCGGCGGCGCCGGAAATTCCGGCAAGTGGAATGGCCGTTGCTGCAATGCGGAGAAGGATTGCTTCATTTGCTGCATCAGCTTCCGTTCCGGCGCAAAGGGATGGGCCGGCGGTTGATACATCCAACTGTGCGGCGTTGGCGCAGGCCGTTTTTTTACCGCTGGCAGTTGCCCCATTTGTTGCCAGCCGCTGGGACGGGGCAAGCCCTTGTTGTAAGCGGTGAACAGATAGGTTTCTTTCACCATGGTAAAAAGACGGGCCTGCTGCAGCAAGTCGCACCAGCTCAAGGCTTCGGCTTCCTCCTGGCAGTTGGCGCCGCTATGGGCATACTGTAAAAATTGGCTCATGGAGTCTCTGGCTTCCCGTAATGTCCAGCGGGAACAGCCGGCGGCTTGCGGTTGATTGCTGAATGGAAGCTGCGGCAGCGGAATGGCCTCTAAGGTTTGGTCGTCCTGCCGCACAAGGGCCAACAGCTTTTCACTGCCGGTGGGGTCGGGATTTAGCAGCACGGCCTCTAAGCCGTCCATTTCCTGAAAAATGCTGTGCTCCAGGCAGTTGAGCCAAAGACCATACTGGCGGGCAAAGCTCTGTTTTCCGCATTGATAATAGAGACAGATGGCTAGGCTTTGGGGCAGAGAAACTAAAAAATCTAGTTCCTGCTGGTCGTACACTGTGGTGGCATAGCGGCAAATGGCCTGACGGACAATGGGCTGCTGTTCGGCAGTTAATACATATTCATGGCTGAGCAGCTCCAGCAAGTATTGCTTCTGACCTGCAGTAAGAGACATGACAGACACCTCTTTCTGAAATTGAATAGCATTTGGTATATTGATACAGTATGCAGCGACGGCAGAAAAGGTGATATTTTACGAAAAGAAAATTTTCCAATAACTGAGGGTTGGTAATTTTCACCGGGCGTGTTATAATAAAAAATAGTTTTCAAGATTTCAAATGACAGATGAGAGGAGCAGAAAAACATGAAAAAGTTTATCAGTCTGCTACTGACAGGCGCCATCCTGCTGATGTCCTGTATGCCGGCGGCGGCAGCTACCAATACCTTGACGATGACCAGCTCATCGCCAATCACCTCCGGCGCGGTTTTAAAGAATTATACCTGGGATATTGCCGACGGTATGGTCAAAGCGGCAGTCATTGAAGTGGATTTGACCGACCCTTATGTGCAGTTGGAGGTGGTGCCAGGCAAGGGGCTGTTTACCCAGCGTTCTACTGTAACAGCCATGGCCAACCGCACCGATGCCATTGCCATGGTCAACGGCGATTATTATAACATGAGGGCCGAAGGCGCGCCCATTGGCACCACCGTTATTGATGGAGAACTGGTTTCTTCCCAGTCTTTTCTGACAGGGGTGTACTGCCTGGGCATTACGTCAGATCGCACCGCTTATATTGATGAATTTTCCTTCAGCGGCAGCGTCACCGCCGCCAACGGAGAAAAGCGCAATTTATCCGGCTTGAATAAAACTTTCTACTGGGAAGAAACCACTGGGCTACACAGTCATATTGGCCGGCTCCATCTATACAGCGATATTTGGGGCGGCAGCAAACGGGGCATGGATTCCTACGTGGGCGTTCCCTCTGAAGTGCTGGTAAAGGACAATCAGGTCATTGACGTGGCCTTTGACGGCGGCTTTGACAGCGCAGTACCAGAAGGCTGTTACATTCTGCACGGCGACGGCGGCGCAGCCGACTATTTAAAAGAAAATATGCACATTGGCGATACCATTCAGATCAATTACAACTATAAGCCAGAAAAAGATTGGGATATGGTTATTGGCGGCCATGCGCTGTTAGTGGATAATGGACAGACCGTTGCCTATACCAAAGACTTGTCGGCCTTAGGCGGCGTACGGGCCAGAACCGCCGCCGGTATTTCCAAAGACGGGAAAACCGTCTATATCGTAGCAGTAGAAGGCCGCACAACAGCCAGCAAAGGCATTACGCTGGGTAATCTTTCCCTGCTGATGACCAAACTGGGCGTGTGGAAGGCAGTCAACTTGGACGGCGGTGGATCCACCACTATGGTAAGCCGTCCTTTGGCGGAAACTGAGCGGGTTCGCGTTATCAATCCAGAAAGCAACGGCGCAGAACGCAGCGTGGTAGAAGGCTTGGGTCTGTTCTCCACCGCGCCGGCCGGATTAATCAAAGGCATTTTCATCAATGGCAGTAAAACCCTGTTGATTGGAGAAACCGCCGAATACACCTTCAAAGCCTACGACCAGTATTACAATCCAGTTACTGATACCAGTATGATTGAATTGTCGGAAGAAACTGGCTTAGGCACCGTGAACGGCAACAAATTCACAGCTACCCAAGCCGGCACCGCCAACTTAATTGCCGTCAATGGCAGCAGCAAGGCCACCTTGCCCGTTACCATCATCGGCAAAGACGGCTTAAAAGACTTAACCTTGGCCATTGACCAGAAACAATACGCCGACGGCAGCGTACATCAACTCAGCGCCAAAGCCACGTTGACAGACGGCACCGCCAAAGATGTGCATCCAAGCGCATTGCAGTGGAGCATAGAAGGCTTTGACGGCGCCATCGACGCCAACGGTAAGCTGACCATCGGCGCCCTGGGTGAAACCAAAGAAGGCTTTGTAAAGGCTTCCTACGATGGCTTTGAAACAACGCTGAAGCTGAAATTTGTAGAAGATGAAAAAGTGCAGCTCACCATCGACAGCAAAACGTTGCTGAAAAACGGAGTTGCTTCCCAAATGGATGTAGCTCCGGTGATTGTGAATGACCGTACCATGGTTCCGGTGCGGTTTATTGCCGAAGCTTTGGGCGGCACTGTGGACTGGAACGGTGATACGCAGACAGCCTATATTACCTATAACGGCAGTTTGGTGGAAGTGCCCATTCAGTCTGCCACCATTCATGTCAATGGAGAAGCCGTCACCATTGATACACCATCCCAAATCATCAACGACCGCACCATGATCCCGCTGCGGGCTGTAGCAGAAGGGTTGGGGCTAGACGTCAGCTATGACAACAACACCCGCACCATTACCTTGACGCAGCCGTAACAGAGTGGTATCAAAGGCAGAAATATAAAATGGAGGATTGCCCATGCTGGATTATTTGCAAACCGCAGTTACCACCGGTTTTGATTATATTTTAGTCGCTTTTTTCGTAGCCTTTCTCGGTTTAAAATATGTGAAAACAAAAGCAACAGGCCACCTATGGTTTTTGCTGCCCTTGGTTCTGGTTGTAGGGCTAAATCAAGGATGGGGCAATCTGCTGGGCGACGGCGACGCAGGCAAAGTATTCTTTGTCTGCTACCGGCTCCTAACCATCGGCTCCTGCTTTCTGGCTTTTTATATGTACTATCGCGATTATCACAAGCGAGAAGCAGAAGCCATTGCTGCCAATGCCGAAAAGCGTAAGCAGCAAAAACAGAACAGCCAACAGCCGGCCAAAAAGAAAAAGAAAAAACGATAACCACGGAGCATGACATATTT
>CABQBF010000022.1 GCA_902462325.1 uncultured Peptococcaceae bacterium | reverse complement strand
ACATAGTGTAAGTAGTGGAGATATGGAGTAAAAACTCTATATCTCCACTTTTTTTGGCACATACTTTCGCCAAAACAATACATCTTAAAACCTATAGATTTTCAACAACCAGAAAAAGGAGAGGGTGCAGCAATGGATGCTAAAAATCAAATTGCAGAAGGGCGGCGGCCTGTGTTTGCTGCGGCCGATTTGCCAGAAAACGGCCGTATTTTCATGCTTCACATGCAGTGTCAGCCTGACGGTCAGTGGCGCGGCAGTATTCATAATTTGTACTTAGAGCAGCCGCAAACCTTTGTGGGCTTGGCAGATGCCGTGCTGAAGATGGATGGCATTATGGATGGGTTGGACAATCCGCAGGCTGTTACGAAGCCCAGAAGTTTTTTGCATCCCGTGAGAGAAATGCAAAATGATTCTGTGGCACAGCGGGAAGCCTATTACCAGTGGCTGCAGGAGGAGAAAAAAACCGTGCGGCAGTATTGGACAGAAGCTTCGTTAAGTCCGTCCCGGCCTGATATGGTTGCGTTTGTCATTCGGGTGCGGTTTCGGCAGCATAGCAGTTGGCAGGGCGAGGTATCCTGGAAGCAGGGCAAGCAGAAAATCCCCTTTCGCAGTGTGCTGGAACTGCTGCATCTGCTGCAGTCCGCTCTGGAGGCGCAGCAAGCCGGAAAGGCGGTGAAAGCAGAGAAACAGGAGCAGCCGTAAATTTTCCGCAGAACGAAGGGCAGGCAGCAAGGAACTGCAATGTGTTTTGCGGCAACCAAAAGCGGCTGCGAGGGAGGAAGCAGGCTTAACTCCTGCAAGAAAAGAAAGGAGAGAAGGAGGAAGGTTTATGCAACAAAGCAAGAAGTTTAGAAAGGTCATGGCCGTTCTGATGGTGATAGCGATGTTGTTTTCGATCGCTACACCGGCAATGGCGGCATTGATTTCAGGTGAAAGTTTCACTGTAAAGGTAGTAAAAGTGGTGGATGGAAATACAGCGGATACTGTAACGCTCACCAAAACATGTCTGCAGTCTACAAAGCATAGTGGATTTAATCACAGCACAAATCTGTATGATTTAGCAAATTCATCAGGCTTTACTGGGTATAAAGGATATAATTGGAGTAAATATACTACAGTTCCAAGTTCATATACACCGGGATTAGCTCCAAACAATAAATATGCAGCTGTACACTACAATATTACAGGAAGCGCACCCTATAAAGCAGATGAAACATTATTTTTATTCTTTGAAAGTACTAAATATTCTTACACGGTGAACCATGTTTATCGCACAAATGGTACAGAAGATGAACGAAACACTACCACGGTCAGCAATGTCGCTGCAGGAACCACCGTATCTGTAAGCAGTATTCCTAAGTTGACCACTTACAATGGGAATACTTATAGTTACACAAGCGGAAGTCCGACTAGTGCGACAATCAATGGTAATGGTACGATTTTTACGCTGTATTATGACCGTGCAGTAGCTACAACGACATCAAAGCCATATACTATCTATAAGGTCTTTAGCGGTGTAACAGACGTCAATAAGATCCCAACAAATTTCGCAATGACCTATAACGTAGCCAATAACGGAGGCAGCGGTACGCTCACCTATGATTCTGCGGATAAAATATTGGAAAATAGTTCTGCCGCTCTGAAGTGGACAGTGCAGGTAACGGTTCCAACCAATACTGCAACGAACACCAATGTTACGTTTACTGAAAGCAATTACAAAGTGGCAGGGTATGACTGGCAAAGCTTTAATGGAAGCGCTTCCACCACGGCGACACGACAAATTGCTGGAGGCTCTTTGCAAGCGTCAGAGTATCTGTATAATTCCTACACTGAAACACCAACAGAACAGAATCTGACAGTTGAAAAGCATGTAACGAAGGTTGGCGAAAAGAATGCGACAGAAGCTACAGGAAATGACGAAAAGATTTATTACAACATAGGCGATATCATTGCGTGGACAATTACCATCCACAATCCGAACAGTACAGCGAAAAACGTGTCGTTGGGGGAAAGTGCCGCTTACAATGATATAGACGGTACTGGAAATTCACCCATCGCTGCCAACAAACTGACTGTTACCGGCGGCGATATCAGTTGGACTGGCAATACCAATGCCAATGTGACAGTGCCAGCCGAGAGCAGTGTGAAGCTGACGGTGAACTATACGACCACTCTGGAGGATGTGAAGGATGCGTTGACAGCCAATGCTGCCAAGCTGTTCAATCATGTCGTGCTTTCCGGTTATACAGTCAATGGCCAGCCAAGCTCGGTAAACACTGACAGTGAAACGGTTTATTTAAAGACAGAGCCGGAGAAAACAGAAACAGATACTGTTCCATCCATCACAAAGACCACAAGCGCAACGGATGTGAAGGTCGGTGATACCTTTGCCTATACGATTACAGTGAAAAACAGTGATACAGACCTGCCGACGACCAAAGTAACAGTTACAGATAGCCTGCCTGACGGATTGGAATATGTTGAAAACACTGTGAATGGCGCAACTGCAACATTTGTGCAGGATGGGCAGAACCTTACCTGGACCATGGACAAGCTGGAAGCAGACGCAGCGGCAACGATTACGCTCACTGTGAAAGCGACAAAAGCAGGGAAGTATACCAACTCTGCTACCGTTGGCACAGGTCATGGCTCTAACACTGCTGATGCTCCAGAGGTTTCAGTGACAGAACCGGTAACACCGCCTGTGCTAACTACCGATTGGTCTAACTTGTCAATCACCAAAACCGTAAATAACACCGTAGTGAATGCTGGCGAGGACGTTGTTTACAAAATCACCGTTGCCAACAACACCGGCGTGAAGTTGACCGGTATCGAGGTTTCTGAAAAGCTGGACAAGGAGCTGACCTTTGTCAGCGCTGAACCATCCGACCAGTATAATGCAACAAGCGGCGTTTGGACCATTGCTGCGCTGGGGAATGGCAAAACAGCTACACTAACCATCACAGCGAAAGCCAATGAGGCTGTTGCAGATGGAACAACCATTCCAAATACTGCAACAATCACTGTTGCAAGTGACGGAACCAATACACTGCCGGAGGATAAGGGGCCAAGTGCTAGTGTGGATATAACTGTGAATAATGGCGGCGGCACAGACACCCCGACCGATTGGAGTAAGCTGACGGTGAACAAAACCGTTGCCGTTGTTACCGGCTCCAGCTTGCAGTTTATCTTAGACAATCCGGGAGAAAGCATTCTGCCGGATGCGAAAGTGACCACCGGTTCCAACCTGCTGTATACCATCACAGTAAGCAACGATACTGGCAAGGCTTTGACCGGTATTACAGTACAGGAAGCATTGGACAGCAATCTGACTTTTGCGGAAAGCGACAGCACAAGTTATGATGTAACAGAGGGCCTTTGGACAATCGAACAACTGGCTGATGGTGCAAAAGCGGTGCTGCATATCTTAGCTGTTGTGAACGATGATGCAGCGGCAGGAAGCGAAATCGAAAACACCGCTATCATCACTGCGGCCCAGGATGACGGTGATGGTTTGCCGGATCGCAACCGGCCAAGCGATACGGTAACTGTAACAGTGGATGAAACCGTGCCGGGACCGGTTGAACCGATAAATCCTCAGCCGCCAGAACCTGGAAAAGACGATGATAATGATGAGGAAGACGATAACAATGGCAATACCTCCAGCGGCGGAAGCGACCGGTATGACGGCCCCTACTCCGACGATGAAGAAACCCCAGAGGAGGACGTTCCATTGACAGATGCGACGGAACCAGAAACAAACCCTGCAGAGGATGTTCCTGACAATACTGATGAAAACCACATCATAGAAGACAGCGATGTGCCGTTGAGCGATTTGCCGGGTGAATCTCTGGAAATTACCGAGCCGCAGGTACCGCTGGGCGATGCGCCCAAAACAGGAGACGCTGCATCTGCTACAGCTTATGCAGGTTTATTGGCCTTTGCCGCTGGCGGATTGATGATTACCAGAAGAAAATATAATTAATATTATGCGATATATCTGTAGTGTAATATTTGTATGAAACAAGAAAAGACAGTATTTTCAGGCATTCTGTTTGTTTGAAATACTGTCTTTTTTATCTATTTTTTTATTGAACATAGGCGATCGAAACATCTAGTAGAGAATAACACCGGAAAGAAGAACCTTTGCTTCACGCAGGATAACGAAGGGAAAATAACGGGGAATGATTCTTCATCTGAGGTTTGGCTTGACAAGACTGGCCTGACGGCCAGCGGTACGCCTCCAGCGCAAAAGAACGCGCTAGTGGCAACGGCCCCTACAATGTGCCTGCCGAATAGAATACAGAAGGGACAAAGCACTTGCTGCCCTTCTCTGGGTAAAAAAATTCCCCGCTATCTTTGCCAAAATTCTGCCTCAATATGGACGAACGGCGCAGGCTGTCTTTAGGCGGTGGACGTAGTCCACAAAGCTAAAGACAGGCAAGTCGGTGTCCATATTGGGCAGGATAGGCAAAGAATAGCAAATAAATCCGAAGGGTAGCAAACAAAAAATCAATGGATAGCAAACAAAAAGAAAATCGAAATTTAATCCTCCGTATATGGGGCGACGCCTTGGAACACGTGGCTGTCGCTGCTGATGGTAAATGCAACGGATTGTTCTGCCGATTCGTCAAAATTGCTGCCTGGGCGCTGCGGTTTCTTGTCTGGTCGTGCGCCGTCGGCGGGCGGTTCTGGTGCGTCGGTTGGTTTTTTACCGTCGGCAGGCGGTTCTGGCGGCGTATCGGTATCCTGCTTGTCGGAAGGCTGCTCTGGTTGTTGACTGTCATCTACCGGTCGCTGACCATCGTCATGGTTTCTGCCTTCCGGCGGCTGACCGTCTGCATGATTGGGCCGTCTCTGATTGGTCATGGTGCCGCGGTGGGCCATTGGGGTGCCGTTGGCGTAGCTGTCAACCTGGGTGTAGATGCCGTTGACCACGGTGCCGGTTAAGGTGCCGCCGCTGTAAAGAGAATAGGTTTCCCCGTCTTTTAAGTCGGGAGAAGAAAATTCCAGGATACTGAACTGGTTGACTGGCGTATAGGCCAACACATAGTTGCCGTCGGAATCGGTGATGACCAGAGGCGCGTTGCCCTGCTGCGGTGTGGCAAAATAGAACTGCACAAATTGCTGTGCGGACTCTTCGGAGATTTCTTCGTACATATTGCCGGTAGCGCAGACGGTGCCGCCGTTGATAAAGATGCCCAAATCGGAGTCCAGGCCGCTGTCCTGACTGGTGCTGTGGGCCTGGGCTACAATAAAGCCGCCGTTAATGTAGATGGATCCGTTGGAGTCGATGCCGTCTCCTTCTTCGCCGTTTTGCACAGCACAGTTGACGATACCGTCGTTGATGGTGATAACGGATACGCTGTCCTCACAGGCATTTAAGGCGTCGTCCTGGGATACGGCCTGGATGGTGCCGCCGTCGATGGTGAGATGGAGCTTGCTTTCAATGCCTTCTTTGTCGCCGTTTACCTGCAGCGCCCCTTCGCCGTTGATGCGCAGGGAGACGTTGGAGGAGATGGCGCCGTCGTATTTGATGTCGCTGTCGGTTTCATCGGCGCCTTTGGGCAGATGGGAGCCGTAAATCTGATTGACGGAAGACTCGGCCAGCGTGATGGTAACGCCGGCTTCTCCAGCTTGCTGGGGGTCGTTGGCGTTCTTGATTAAAATAGCCGGCGCAGTTTGGCAAGCGATGGTGGCGTTGTCCAAAATCAGCGTTACATCCTGTTCCGGCGCGTCTATCAGAAGTTGTCCGTCTTCCAGTTCGCCGGAAATTTGGTAGGTGCCGGCCTGGGTGATATGGATGATGGTGTTGGAAATGCCCTGTAAGTCGGCGCTTACATCGGCGTGGGTTTCGGTTTTGGCGGTGGTGTAAACGGCCTGTGTTTCATCCTGACTGAGAAGTTCTCCGTTTACGGTGGATTCTGCGTCGGAAAGCTGAATTTGGGTGACGTCGCCTGTCGCGCCGTTGCTGCAGCCGAAGCAGAGCAGACCGGCAACAAGGGCTGCCGATACCAGTAGTTGTTTTTTCATAAAAAATCCTCTTTTCTTATTTAATACTTGCCCTGTAAAAGATATCTTTACTATACAGGGTGATTGTGACGATTGTGTGAGAAAAAAGAAAAGTTTTTCTGAAATTTTTACAGATTGCGAAATCCTGTTGGACAGGGCTGCAAAGTGTGATAAAATAGAATGGACGAAAGCAGGACCGACAGCTTGCGCGCGGAAAATTGTTTTCGGCAGGCGCAGGCGTTTTTGAACATAAAAATAAAAAAGAGAAAGAGGTTTTTTTATGCGCATTTTAGTAGCAGGGGGAGCCGGCTATATTGGCAGTCATACCTGTCTGGTTTTGTTAGAAGCCGGTCATGAGGTGGTTGTAGCCGATAATCTTTGCAACAGCAAGGAGGAGTCGCTGCGTCGGGTGCAGGAGCTGACCGGCAAGCCCATCATCTTTTATCAGGCAGATGTGACCGATGAAGCGGCGGTGGAAAAAATCTTCAGCGAGCAGCAGATTGACGGCGTGATCCATTTTGCCGGTTTAAAAGCGGTGGGAGAATCGGTGGAACAGCCGGTGCGGTACTATTATAATAACGTGGTCAGTACGCTGACCTTGTGCAAGGTGATGAAACGGCACGGCGTCAATAAGTTTGTGTTCAGTTCCTCGGCTACGGTGTACGGCGAAAATGCCATTCCCTTTGTGGAAACCATGGAGCTGCTGCCCACCACCAATCCCTATGGGGAAACCAAGGTGATGAGCGAGCGTATTTTGCAGGATGTGGCAGCGGTGGAGCCGGAGTGGTCGGTGGCGCTTTTGCGTTATTTTAATCCCATCGGCGCCCATCCCAGCGGCCGCATTGGGGAAGACCCGCAGGGCATTCCCAACAATTTAATGCCCTATGTTACCCAGGTGGCCAGCGGCAAGCGGGAACGGCTGCGGGTGTGGGGCAACGATTATCCTACGGTGGACGGCACCGGCGTTCGCGATTATATTCATGTGATGGATTTGGCGGAAGGTCATGTGAAAGCGTTGGAAAGGCTGTGCCAGGAAAAAGGCGTGTTAATCTACAATCTGGGCACTGGTCATGGCGTCAGCGTGCTGCAGTTGGTGCAAGCCTTTGAAAAGGCCAACGGATTGACCATTCCCTATGACATTTGTCCCCGCCGCGCCGGCGATATCGCCGAATTTTATGCCGACGCTTCCAAAGCGCAGCGAGAAATGGGCTGGAAAGCCAGCCGCACTATTGAGGATATGTGCCGCGATGCGTGGAACTGGCAAAAACAAAATCCGCAGGGCTATGAAGAGTAGCGCTTTGGGGAACGGGAACAAAGCATGTTTTGTATAAATGGCTGATTGATCAAGGATCATATAAAAAAGGAGCGAATGATCATGTCTGAAATTAGAGTTGATATTTCCGATGCCATTGCGCAGCTGCCTGTCAGTGAGTATCAGGAAAAAATAAACGCCATCCATGAGCAACTGCACAGCGGCCGGGCTGGCTATACCGGTTGGGTAGAATATCCCACCAAAATTGAAGGCGATTTGGTATGGCAGATTATGACGACCGCCTGGCGTATTCAAAAACAATGCACCGCCTTTGTGGTGATTGGCGTGGGCGGCTCTTATCTGGGCGCTAAGGCTTGTTTGGAATTGCTGCAGTCGCCTTTTTACAATGAATTTTTTGCCAAAGAGCGCAATCTGCCTAAAATTTATTTTGCAGGCCATCACTTGAGCAGTGTGTATTATCATGAACTGTTTCATCGGCTGCGCAAGGAAGAAGTGGCTGTGTGCGTGATTTCCCGTTCCGGCGCTACGCTGGAGCCGATGGTTGTGTTTGAGATGTTCAAAAAATTCATGAGCGACAAATACGGCGACGCTGCCAAGGAACGGATTTATGTGGTAACCGGCAGTAAAGGCAAGCTGCGGGAAGAAGCTGTGAGGGAGGGCTACGCCACCTTTGATGTGCCGGACGATATTGTGGGCCGGTTCTCGGTTTTAACACCGGTGGGCCTGCTGCCCATTGCTGTGGCCGGCATTGATTTGGAAGCGGTGCTGCAGGGCGCCCGTCAGGCGCAGGCAGCCTGCATGGATACCGATTTGCACCATAATGATTGCTACCGTTACGCGCTGACCCGCCATCTGCTGAAGGAACAGCAGGAGAAACGCATGGAAGTGTTTGAAGTATACGATGGCAAGCTGCGCTACTTTACCGAATGGCTGAAGCAGCTTTTTGGCGAAAGTGAATGCCAGAAAGGGCAGGGCGTTTTCCCGGTTTCCATGCAAATGTCCACCGATTTACATTCTCTGGGACAGTTTTTGCAGGATGGGCGGCAGGATTTCTTTGAAACCGCGGTGGTGATTGAAGATGTCACCTATGATATTATGTTGCCGGAAGGTCTTACCGACCACGCTAAAACCTTGCACCAGATGAACCGTATGGTGCGGGAAAGCGTAAAAGAAGCCCATCTGGAAAACGGTACGCCCAATATTGTGATTACGCTGCCGGAAATTTCGGCTTATTCCTTTGGGAAGATGGTATATTTCTTTGAAAAAGCCTGCGCGGTCAGCTGCATGCTGAGCGATTTGGATCCCTTTGTGCAGCCTGGCGTAGAACGGTATAAGGAAAAGCTGCAGGAACTGTTGAAAAATGACGATATGCAGACTGCGGAGGTAGAGTAAAACCTCTGCCGGCAATGATTAGAACAGTTGCCGCTTGATAGAAACAACAATATAGAAACAATAATCGAAATAGACATCCGCTGGATTGCGTGCAACACGCAGTTGTGCGGATGTCTTTCTTTATGCAGCAAATTATGTGGCAAAAAATTTTGCTGCGGTTGTATGGTGCTCTTTTTTGGCGCCAAATTTCCTATAAATTTTATTGAATACAAGCATCGTTTATATGGCAAGTTGTTCATAATATGCTATAATAAATTATACAGTTCAAAATCTGCAAGAATATTTTGTGTCAGAAAGAAGATGGTAACATGGAAAATTTACAACAAGGCGCTGCTGGGCCAAAACAGTCCCGGCTTTTTTTGCTGGCCATTTTGCTGACCAATGTGGTTGCCATGCTCAATTCTACAACGGTAACGATTTCGCTGCCAACGTATATGTCGGTTTTTCAGGTGGATATTAATACAGTACAATGGGTGGTCATCGGTTATATGCTGCCGTTGGGCATGATGATGCCTTTGTCGGGGTATTTGTGCGAACGCTACAGCTATCGGAAGGTATTTTTGGTTGGGGTGGCGGCGTTGGGGATTTGTTCCTTGGGCTGTGCTTGCTCCATGAGTTTTTATATGCTGGTGCTGTTCCGCTTTTTGAAGGGTGTCGCTGGCGGGATTATTGTGCCCAGCACCATGTCCATGTTGTATCGGTATATTCCGAAGCAGTTGCAGGCCGGTTATCTGGGCAATGTGATGCTGCTGCAGTCGGTTGGCATGGCGATGGGGCCTGCTTTGGCAGGCGTTTTGCTGCAGGTTTCCAGTTGGCATGTGCTGTTTTTGTTTAATGTGCCGTTGGTGGCGTTGGTGCTATGGGCAGGCGCGCGCAGCATTCCGGCAGAAGCTGGCTGCCACGCAGAAAAGGTGGATTTTTGGGGCGTTCTGCAAATTTGTATGGGCACAGGGTTGGTAATGATTGCCTTTTCCAATGGCGAAAGCTGGGGCTGGAAGTCGTTGGCCTTTTGGGGTTGTGTAGCGGCAGGCTTGGCGCTGGTCGTTCTTTTTATTGTGCGGCAGTTTCATACCAGCCATCCGCTGCTGAATTTTGCGGTGCTGAAATATAAGCCCTTTGTGCTGACTTTGCTGGTGCAATGCACATTGGCTATGACGTTGGGCATTAACGCCATTCTTTCCCAGTTTTATTTTCAGACTGGCCGCGGGTTTTCTCCGGCGGCGACCGGTTTATTTTTGATGGTGCCGTCTACCTTGATGTTAAGCGGCAATGTGATCGCCAATGCGCTGCATAAGCGGGGCTGGATGCGGGGCTTGATTACCGGCGGCATGGCCTTTGCGCTGGTGGGCAATCTGGGCTTGTGCAGGCTAAGCATGGACAGCAATCTGCTGTTTGTGATGTGTTGCTATACGCTGCGGTTTTTTGGTCTGGCCCTTTTACAGATGCCGCTGACCAATTATGGGTTGGGGGCGGTGCCTGCGGAGCTGGCTGGCCATGCTTCCTCCATGTTCAACTGGGGCAAACAGGTAGTGCAGGTGGTATCCACCAACATTTTAACGGTGCTGCTCAGTTTGAATTTGGGCCGGTATTATCTGGCGGCAGGAAACAGCGGCGTACCGACAGAAGGCACTATGGCCTATCGGTTAGCGGCTATTGAAGCGGTGAACACCGACTATTTGTATCTGGCGGTAGCGCTGGCGATATCCCTGTGTTGTACCTTTTTAATCAAGCCGCAGAAAGAGGACTAAGCGATATGGGCTGCCATAAAAATACGAAACAGCGCGAAAAATGGGGGTTGGGGTATCAGTATGTTTGAAGATATTTTTAAGAGAAAAAAATGGAATATAGGAAAATTGTCGGCTTATGGATTTATCGAAACAGACGCAAAGTGGACTTATGAAACCAGTATCCTGGACGGCGCCTTTAAACTCTATGTATTTGCAGCAGAAAATGGCGATGTGGATACGGATTTGATTGAGGTGGAAAGCGGCGAGCATTATGTGCTATATAAGACGGATGCTTCTGGTACATTTGTTGGAGAAATCAGAGGGGCCGTTGAGGCGGTTCTTGTGGATATTTCCAATGCCTGTTATGAATCATTGGTTTTCAAAACCGACCAGGCGCAAATGGCAATGGAATATGTTCGTAAGAAATACGGTGATGAGTTGGAATTTTTATGGGCGAAATTTCCTGATAATGCTGTATGGAGAAGGAAAGATAATCAAAAATGGTATGGCGCAATTTTAACAGTAAAAGGAAATAAGTTAGGGCTTAATACCGATAAACTTGTGGAAATCATAGACCTCCGTATGGACGCTGCGAATAGAGAGACTATTCTATCCAGAGAGGGCTACTACCCAGGCTGGCACATGAACAAAAAGAGTTGGTATACTCTTGTCCTTGACGATGGTATTTCGGACGAAGAACTGCAACTGCGCATAACAGAAAGCTATGAATTAGCGAAAAAATAGGAACTTTATTTCGTAAGATTTTGTAAAATTCCGATTAGCAAGGGGAAGCAGACCCAATGGAACCAGTCTTTACTGGCAGACAATGAAAGGGGCGACAGCAAGAAACGCTGCCGCCCTTGATATTTTTTGCTTGTGCCAATCATAAAGAAAGAGCGGACATGCAGTAAACCGTCAGGATACCGTTTCTTTTTCTGAATCGGTTCCTTCCTCTAAATCGTTTTCTTCATCGGTTTCTTCCGGCAGCGGATTGTCGCCTAGCTGATTGCGGGAAAAGCGGATGGTCAGCGCGTACACCTGATGAAGCCCTTGCTGGGTAAACCGTTCTGGATAATAGAAATCGCTGATTTGATAGGCGTTAAATTCATTGACAGGCCGTTGGTATTGGATGAGCAGCGGAATTTCTTCCTGGTAAGAGATGGTTTGCTGCTCTGCTGTTATGGTTTCCCATTGCATGCCTTCCGGCAGCGTGGTGGGCTGCGGCGCTGTCTTGCGCGAAGCAGACACTGCGCCGTTAGCCGATTGCACACCGACGCGCAGACCGTCGGCTAATGTGGAAACCTGCAAAGCCAGTCGGCCATCGGCGCTGCTGACGTTGTACTGACCGCCGCCGCTGATGGGCTGCCACTGATTTTCAGCGTCTAATTGGTAGCATTGCAGCTGCACCGATTGCAGCGCCTGGTCTGCAATATAGTCAAAAAGTAAATCGGTGGAGCCGGTGAGGGACAGCAACCGTTGTTCCTCCTGACTGAGCCGGGCCGTTTGGATTGTCATGGCCTCCTGCTGTGTTTGGGGCTGCTGCGCGGGCTGCGTGTCCGGCTGGCAGCCCGCCAGTAAAAACAGACAGGCTGTGCAGCATAAAATTATAAATTGACGTAGCTTCATGTTATTCACCGTTTCAACCGCTTGGCGGCTTGCAATAGTTGGTACAGAGCGTGTTTGGCGGCTCGCTGCTGAATCATGGCCCGGGTGGTGATTTCGCCGTAGGTGATGTTGAGCTTTTCCACATGCTGATAAGTTTCTCCGGCCACTGCCACATACACCAAGCCTACCGGTTTTTCCGGCGTGCCGCCGTCGGGGCCTGCCACGCCGGTGGTGCTGACGCCCAAATCGGCTCCGGTGGCCAGTCGGATACCCTGGGCCATCTCCAGCGCCGTTTCTTCCGATACAGCGCCGTGCAGCGCTAAGGTGGAGGCTTTTACGCCCAGCCATTTCATTTTCATCTCGTTGGAGTAAGAGCATACGCCGCCGGGATAAATAGCCGAGCAGCCGGCAATGTCGGTGATGGATTTGGAAACCAGACCGCCGGTGCAGCTTTCGGCAGCCGCTACGGTGATATGATGCTCTAACAGGTAATTGACCAGCGCAGTCTGCAAATTGGGCACGTCGATGCCGTAAATGTATTGGCCTACCAGCCGGTTGATTTTTTCCATCAGCGGTTCCATCATGGCATAGCCTTCTGCAGCGGTAGGGGCAGAGGCTGTAAGACGCAAATTGACTTCCCCTTCTTTGGCGTAAGGAGCCAGCGTTGGGTTGACGCTGCTGGTCATCAAATCTTTCAGCAGCGTTTCGGTTAGCGATTCGCCGATGCCGAATAGTTGCAAATCCCGGGATACAATGATGTGGTCGGAGAATTTCTGCAGGTAGGGCAGCACTTCCCGCTCAAACATCAGCTTCATTTCCCGCGGCGGACCAGGCAGCATGATGGCCACTTTGCCGTCGCCTTCAATAGCAGCGCCCGGCGCAGTGCCGCTGTGATTGGTGAAAACAACGGCGCCTTCGGGCTGATAGGCTTGCTTTTCGTTGTTGGGCATCATGGCGTTGGCAGGCCGTTTAGCAAAAAATTCTTGAATTTTTTCCAAAGATGGTTGATGTAATACCAGTTGGCGGTTAAAATATTTGGATACGGTTTCTTTGGAGAGATCGTCGTAGGTGGGCCCTAAGCCGCCGGTGGTGATAACCAAATCGGAACGGCGGAAGGCAATTTGCAGGGCTTCCTCCAGGCGTTGGGCGTTATCGCCCACTACAGTGTGATGGTATACATTGATCCCCAAACGGGCCAACTGTTGGGACAGCCAGGCCGCATTGGTGTTGACCACATTGCCCAGCAGCAGTTCGGTGCCGATGCATAAAATTTCTGCGTTCATAAACATCCTCCTCACAGGTCATATTTGAATTTATAATAAGATAGTGTTTGCATGATTTGCCTTCTTATTATAAAATGGTACTGCGAAATGGATGCAGATGCAAGTATATTTTGCGCTGCGGTTAGGCGGATTTTTTGGAATCTGCTTGTCATAGAGCGAGGTCTTTGCTGCTTTTATGAAGCTTTTTTGAGAGGAAGGAGAGAGTTTGCTGTGTGGAAGAAGGGCTTGTGTGGAATTCTTTGTCTGATTTTGCTTTTGACGCTGCCTTGCGCTGCCTATGCGGATATGGGGCCAAAGCCTTCTGTACGGATTACCTTTACCAGCGATATGGGGGAGCCTTATTATGGTACGCTGTTGTCTCAAACCCGCTCGACAGGGCCGTCCTCTGCCTGGGATGGCATAACGGAATATAGCTGGGAAGACGCAGAACAATATGCAATTTGGCAGAAGTTTGTTGCTTATGAGGACGACGATGGATTTTATTTTTTACAGGAATGGTGGGACTGTTCTGAAAATAATCAACTGAACTGGACCTATTATCCGCCGTCGGTTTTTAAAATTTTGCTGTATTTTCCAGAGCGGGACGCTTTTTATGTCAGCCCCGTTTATGAGCGATATGCCTTTGACAGCTACTATGCGGCAACGCTTTCCACTGTGGAGGATAGTATGCTGACAGCGGAGCCAAGCTATGATTATACCTGGGAGACGATTTCTCTGCTGGTGCGGATTTTACTGACCGTATTGCTGGAGCTGGCGGTAGCTTGGATTTTTGGCTACAGGGAAAAGCGGCTGCTGCAGTTTTTGACGGCTGTGAATGTGGCCACGCAGGTGTTGTTGAATCTTTTGCTGAATGTGGCCAATTATCAGCAGGGGCCGATGGCCTTTGTGCTGTTCTATGTGCTGTTAGAGCTGGTGGTTTTTGCAGTGGAGGCTGCTTTGTATGCATGGCTGCTTCCGTATTACAGCGTTAGGCCGCAGACAAAAGGCAAGGCGGTGGGATATGCCCTGCTTGCCAACATAATTTCCTTTGCGGGCGGTTTGTGGCTTGCCCATTTCATTCCGGGCATCTTTTGATCATCGGGAAAGTGTGCTATAAAATTTGCAAATTTTCTCAAAAATATATTGCATAAGTATACGGAAAGATGTATACTTGTTTTTGATATTTTCAGGGAGGGACAAATCATGTCTGTAAAAGTTGGTATTGTAGGCGTTACTGGTTATACCGGCGGCGAATTAATCCGTCTGCTGCTTAACCATCCAGAAGCCGAGGTTGTAGCGGCATCTTCCCGCAGCAATGTGGGCAACCCGGTTTCGGCAGTACACCGACAATTGTTTGAATATATGAACTTGGTAGAATGTGAAATCAAAGCGGAAAATTATGCAGCCTGTGATGTTGTATTTTTGGCGCTGCCCCATGGGGCGTCTTCTGGTATGGCCAAAGAATTGATTGGTATGGGCAAAAACGTGATTGACTTGGGCGCCGATTTCCGTCTGCGCGATTATGACGCTTACCAGCAATGGTACGGCGCGGAACATGCCTGGCCGGAAGTTCTGCCAACAACAGTGTATGGTTTGCCCGAATTGTATCGGGAACGAATAAAAGCTTCCAGTCTGGTGGCCAATCCGGGCTGTTATCCAACCAGCATTATTTTAGGGCTGGCGCCTTTGCTGAAAAAGGGCTGGGTAAAGCTGGACACCATTGTGTGCGACAGCAAATCGGGCGTGACAGGCTCCGGCAAAAGCCTGACACAGAACACCCACTTCCCAGACTGTAACGATAATATGTCGGCTTACAAGCTGGCGGCTCACCGGCACACGCCGGAAATCGAGCAGGAACTGAGTGCGTTGGCCGGAGAAAAGCTGCTGATTAGCTTCAATCCCCATTTAATTCCGCTGAACCGCGGGATTTTGTCCACCATTACGGTGCAGGCTACCCAGGACTTGACCCAGGAAATGTTGGATGAAGCCTATCATGCCTTTTATGATCAGGAAGAATTTGTGCGGGTGCGCAGTAAGGACAGTCTGCCTTGCACCAAGCTGGTACAGGGCTCTAATTATTGCGACGTTGCGCCGGTGTGGGATGGCCGCACCAAACGCATTGTGGTAGTGTCCTGCATCGATAATCTGGTGAAGGGCGCCAGCGGGCAGGCCATTCAGAATATGAATTTGATGATGGGCCTCGATGAAGGCATGGGCCTGCGCTACGGCGTGATGTATCCTTAATGCAGGAATAATTGCAGGAAACTGAAAAAGGAGCAATGAACATGGAATTCTTAGAAAACGGTTCTGTGACCAGTCCGCGGGGCTTTACCGCCGCTGCGGTGGCAGCAGAAATTAAATATATTGGACGGCCCGATTTGACCATTCTTTATTCTAAGGTGCCGGCCCAGGCTGCGGCAGTGTACACCTTGAATAAATTCAAAGCGGCGCCGCTGCAGGTAACGGAGCAGAATATTGCCAACGGCATCGCCCAGGCCATTGTGGTCAACAGCGGCATTGCCAATTCGGGCATGGGAATGGAAGGTATGCAGCAGGCGCGGCAAATGTCCGATTGGACAGCCGAAGCGCTGAAAATAGCCAAAGATGACGTGGTGGTGGCTTCTACCGGCGTGATTGGTATGCCGCTGCCTATGGATAAGTTAAAGGCCGGAATTGATAAGGTATCGCAGGCTTTATATGCCGATGGCGGTCATGACGCAGCCAGAGCTATTATGACAACCGATACCGTTTGCAAGGAAATGGCTGTGCAGCTGCGGGTGGACGGCAAGGTGGTTACCATCGGCGCTATGGCCAAAGGCTCCGGTATGATTCATCCCAACATGGCCACCATGCTGGGCTTTATCACCACCGATGTAAATATTGACAATCAAGCGCTGCAGGCGGCTTTCAAGGCCAATATTGACGATAGCTTCAATATGGTTTCGGTAGACGGCGACACCAGCACCAACGATATGGTGGTTATTCTGGCCAACGGACAGGCCGGCAATGCAGTATTGACAGAGGACAGCCCAGATTTTCCTGCTTTTCGGGAAGCACTGCGGGAAATCTGTATTGCAATGGCGCAGAAAATTGCCGGTGATGGCGAAGGCGCAACCAAATTGATAGAATGCACGGTGACAGGCGCAGCCAACAAGCAGGACGCCCGTTTGGCTGCGAAGGCCATTATCGCTTCCAGCTTGGTGAAAACCGCTGTTTACGGCAACGACGCCAACTGGGGTCGCATTGCCTGTGCGGCAGGATATTCGGGCGCAGAGTTTAATCCCGATAAGGTGAACATTTTTATCGGCAACGTGCAGGTGGCGCAAAACGGCATGGGACTGCAATTTGACGAAGAAAAGGCCACCGAAATCCTCAAACAGAAAAAAGTAAAAATTTTAGTGAATTTCAACATTGGCGACGCCGAAGCGACTGCATGGGGCTGCGATTTGACTTATGAGTATGTGAAGATTAATGCGGACTACCGAAGCTAAACGGGGAGGCTTGTCTTTTTTCCTTTTGAGTGCGTTGTTTTTGATTTTCTCGCCTTGCGTACATATACACCCGACCAGAAGGGCGTCGGGCGCGCGTCGCTTCAAAAATCAAAAGTTGCCTTCTCAAAAGAAAAAAATCCTGCGCCTCTGTAGGGAAGATTGTCTTTTTTTCCTTTTGGGTGCGTTGTTTTTGATTTTCTCGCCTTGCGTACATATACACCCGACCAGAAGGGCGTCGGGCGCGCGTCGCTTCAAAAATCAAAAGCTGCCTTCTCAAAAGAAAAAAATCCTGCGCCTTTGGTTGACGGCATCTTTTCTGCAAGATAAAATTATGATGGTCAAAATATTTTAGCTGGTCTATGTTTTAATTCTTCAAACGAAAGTATCAATCATTAATGAATCATTTAGGAGCTGATCTCTTGGAAAAGGCAATGAAAACTGCGCAGGTGCTGGTGGAAGCCCTGCCCTATATTAAAAAATTCTCTGGCAAGACAGTGGTTATCAAATACGGCGGTCACGCCATGAACAATGATATTATGAAGGAAAAGGTGATTTCCGATATTGTGCTGATGAAATTTGTCGGCATTAATCCGGTGATTGTACACGGTGGTGGGCCAGCTATCAACTACTGGGTGGAAAAAAACGGCGGCGAACCAGAATTTATCAACGGGTTGCGGGTAACTGACAAAGATACTATGGAAGTGGCGCAGATGGTGCTGGTTGGTAAAATCAATCAGGAAATTGTCAGCATGATTCAGAAGCTGGGCGGCAAAGCCATGGGCATCAGCGGCGTAGACGGCGGCACCATTGTGGCGCGCAAGAAAGAAATGGTCGTAGACGGCGAAGAAATTGATTTGGGCTATGTCGGGGAAGTGGCAGAAATCAATACCGAATTAATCAATCAAGCCATTGAACATGACTTTATTCCGGTCATTTCTCCAATCGGCTGCGGCGTTGACGGTCAGATTTACAACATCAATGCCGATTCGGCGGCAGGCGGGATTGCGGCCCATCTGAAAGCTGACAAAATGTTTTTATTAACCGATATCAACGGCGTGCAGGACGATAACGACAATGTCATTTCTATTTTGGATTTTGCCAAAGCAGAGGATTACAAGAAAAAAGGCGTTATCCGCGGCGGTATGATTCCCAAAGTGGATTGCTGCATGGACGCCATTCGCGGCGGCGTAAACAGTGTGCATATTGTAGACGGCTGTCTGGAACACAGTATGCTGTTGGAACTGTTTACCGACGAAGGGATCGGCACTATGGTGGTAAAGGAGTAGATTGGACATGAGTGTGACCACAGAGCAAGTAATAGCGGATGGACAAAAATATGTGATGAATACCTACGGACGGCTGCCTATGGTAATCGACCGGGGCGAAGGCTGTTATGTATGGGATTTGGACGGCAACCGGTATCTGGATTTGGTGGCAGGCATTGCGGTAAATTCGCTGGGGCATTGTCATCCGGCGGTGGTGAAAGCCATTCAGGAGCAAAGTGAAAAATTGATGCATTGCTCCAATTTATATTGGATTGAAAATCAGGTGGCGCTGGCTAAATTGCTGGTAGAAAAAAGCGGTCTGGGTAAAGCATTTTTCTGCAACAGCGGTGCAGAAGCCAATGAAGCTGCCATTAAGCTGGCGCGGAAATGGGGTAAGGGAGAAAAGTATCATATCATCACCATGCAGAAATCCTTCCATGGCCGCACCATGGGTTCTTTGGCCGCCACTGCGCAGGAAAAATATCAGAAGGCGTTCCGCCCGCTGCCGGAAGGGTTTTCCGCTGTGCCATTGGGCGATTTGGACGCTTTGGAAAAAGAAATCCGGCCGGAAACCTGCGCCATTATGCTGGAACCGATTCAAGGGGAAAGCGGCATCAATGTGCCCAGTCAGGAATATATGCAGGGTGTACAGGCGCTGTGCAAAAAGCATGGCATTTTGCTGATTGCCGATGAAGTGCAGACCGGTTTGGGACGTACCGGCAAATGCTTCGGTTTTCAGAATTTTGGCATAGAGCCGGATATCATCTCTTTGGCTAAGGCTATCGGCAACGGGATTCCGATGGGCGCTATTGTGGCCAAAACAGAAGTAGCCGACTGCTTCCAGCCTGGCGATCATGCTTCTACCTTTGGCGGTACGCCGATTGCCACCGCCGCAGGTATCGCTGCGTGCAGCATTTTGCTAGACGACGCATTTTTGGCGCAGGTGCAGGAAACCGGGGAATATTTCCGGGCGCAGTTGGGGGCCATTGCAGAGCGGCATGCAGGGCTGATTAAAGAAGTGCGGGGCCTGGGCCTGATGATTGGCTGCGAACTAACGGGGTCCTCCAAAGCTGCAGTGGCAGAACTGCTCAAACAGGGCGTTTTGGTCAACAGCATTGGCGACCATGTATTGCGGTTTGTGCCGCCGCTGATTATCAGCAAAGCAGAAATTGACAGCTTTATGCCGGTTTTGGAACAAGTGCTGGTGCAAACAGCAGAAGAACAATAAACAGACAGGGCGGCCGTATGGAGGACAACTTGACCTGCATGCGACAGCCCTGTTTTTTTCATAGTTTTCCACCGAAATTCTGGCATGAAAGTTTTGGCATGGATATGGCGGGAGAGGTTCCTTTGCTGCGTTATTCTTGGCAATCTTCCTGCCAGCCTTTGCAAACGTCTACCCAGCCTTTGGCGCCGGCATATTGAAACAAGGTGTCACAGTCCAGTTCAATGGCGCTGTTGCTGCTGCCGCAGGCAGGAAAAACGGTGTCGAAGCGCTGCAGCGAGTTATCCAGATAAACGGCGGCAGTTTCCGGTACGCCAAAAGGACAAACACCGCCGATGGCGTGATTGGTCATAATGGGTACATCTTCTGCAGCCAGCATGCGGGGCTTGCGGCCAAAGGTGTGTTTGAACTTGCTGTTATCAATTTTGGCGTCGCCGGCGGCTACAATCAAAATGCAGCCCTCTTCTGCGTAAAAGGATAAGGTTTTGGCGATGCGGGCGGGAATGCAGTGTACTGCTTGCGCGGCCAATTCTACGGTAGCGCTGGATACATCGAACTCTAGGATATTCTGTTCCGCGTGAAATTGTTTTAAGTGTTGACGGGCAATCTCAATTGACATAAAAAAGCTCCTCTCGGCATTTGGTTGTTTTCTGGAAGTAAGTATATCATGAAAAGAAATTGCTGTCTATTATTGCTATTTCTCCATGGTTTTTGTTATAATAGTGCTAGTGTTTTGACAAAGCGGATGGATTTGGAGGCAGAGGTATGAGTTTATTAAAGAGTTGGGACAAATTTGATGAAAAAATGAAGGCCCGCGCCACAGAAGAACTTTTGCGCTTTATGGCATTGTTCAGCATGGCGGCGGCTTTTGTGTGTTTTGGCGGCGCCTTTGTAAATAATAGCGACATGACCTTGCCCTTGGTGCTGTTGATTTTTTGGCTGGCGATTTCGATTAGCTGGCAGTATGTGAAGCGCAAAAATGAACGGCGTTGGGGCGTGGCCAAGCGTACAGGCCGCGAGGTATTCCGCATCGGCATGAGCCAGCCTACAGAGGAAGAACGCAAGGGCGACAAGACGGAGCCGGAAAAAACAACCAAGAAGAAAAAAAATAAGCCGGCCAAAAAAGGCAATTATAAACGATAAAAAGACGAAGCAAAGAAATGCGCTGCTGCATAGGCGTTTGACAATCCTTTCAGGAAAATGCCAGTGCGGCAGTTTTATTTTTTAGAGATAAAATAACAAAGCAGTTGCGATTATTGAAAAGATGCTTTCATCTGTGATACAATACAAATAACCGTATAAAATTTTAAGGGAGTGCTGAAATGAATTTGAAACGAATGAAACAGGCCGGCTGGCTGTTGGTAGCATTGGCCGTCATCTGCAGTTTTACGCTGTGGGGACAGCGGCTACAGTCGGAAGCCGATTACAAACAAGTGCAAATGGTTGTCAACTATAATGATATTCTGGCGTTGGCCAATGGAAATCAAATGAGCCAGGAAGAATTGGCGGCGCAACTGCAGGCGCGGGGCGTGTCAGCGGTGTTGTTTAAGGAGTGGAGCTTAGGCGATTTGGCCAATAATGGACAGGTTGCGTTGCAACTGGGCGCAACGATTAAAAATACCAATTTTTATAGTCAAGTGTCGCCGGAGCTGCCCATTAACGAAGCCACGTTGTATGTGGCCATTCTGGATTCTTCCGTCGCCGAGCAGGTGGAAAAGCATACCTTGCTGAAGGTTGCCGGTGCGGCCTATTATCCCGGACAGGTGCCGGTGATTACGGTGCCGGTGATGGTGCCGACTGGCGATAGCGAAGTTTCTACCATTATGACCAAAATCAAAGATATTGGCGTGGGCTTTTACTGGGACGGGATAGAACGCATGGCAGCCCAGGGCTTTTATACCATACCGCAGTTGCGTAGCTGGGATAATCCTACCGATGAATCGCTGCGGGCTGTTACCGATGAAATTAAGGCCATGCCCAATTTAGGATATTTACTGTTCAATGATAAAGAATTGCCCGGTTATCCGGAATCGGTGCGGACCCTTGCCGATTTGTTGAAAGACAGCGACGGCAATACGCTGGTGACCATTGGCAGCATTGAATTTTCTGATCAAAAGGGGTTAAATCAGTTAGGTATCTTATTGCATAAGGATTTAATCCGCCTGCATACCATTTCCAACAATGAAATGAGTAAATTTGAGCCGGATACCGCATTGGACCGCTGGATGCTGGCGGCGCGGGAACGCAATATGCGCAGCTTGCTGGTGCGGTTCTTTGATATTACCAGTCCCGGTACAGCGCTGCAGGAAAATCTGGAGTATTTAGAATCCATTCAGCAGGGGCTGCTGGCTTCCGGCTTTGAATTGGATCAGCCCTATGAGAAACCGGCCAGCATTGACGCTGGCAATTTGGTGCTTTATCTGCTTGGCATTGGGGTAGCTGCCGGCGTGATGCTGATTTTGCTGGAAATGCGGCTGCCAAAGCTGGGGTTGGCGGCGCTGGTATTGGGCACGGTGGCCTGGATTGGGCTGCTGCATATGAGCCCGGTTATGGCGAAAAAATTGATGGCGTTGTTGAGCGTGATTACCTTCCCAACCTTATCCTGCATTTTGGTGATGAAGCCGCAGCGGCGCTCTGTGGGCAAATCGGTGCTGGCGCTGCTGGTGATGTGCGCGTTAAGCTATATCGGCGCGGTGCTGATGGTCGGGTTATTGGCCGATGTGTTATTTATGCTGAAGCTGGACCAATTTATTGGGGTAAAAATCGCCCATGTGATTCCGATTGTGGCGGCGCCGTTTATCCTATACATCTGGAATGCGGAAAAACCGCTGACCACTGTGAAGCAACTGTTGGATAAGGCATTGGATTATAAATGGGCCATTTTATTTGCCATTGTGGCAGTAGCTGGATTTATTTATATCAGCCGTACCGGCAATACAACGGCCGAGTTAAGTACCGGCGAAGCGGCTATGCGGAATTTCCTCAATGATGCAATGGGGGTACGGCCGCGCAGTAAGGAATTTTTGATTGGATATCCGTTCACGTTGCTGCTGTTCTGGTTGGGCGCCAGCCGCCGTAACTGGATTTTGACCATTCCAGCCATTATCGGTCAAGTGTCGCTGGTAAATACCTATGCCCATATTCATACGGCGCTGCTGATTTCTCTGCAGCGCAGCCTGAATGGTCTGGTGCTGGGCCTTGTACTGGGATTGCTGCTGTTGGCGGCTGTGCAGATTTTGCTGAAGCTGTATCATCGTTTGGAAGAGAAAGAGGGATTATGATGAAGGTGTTGCTTTCGGGATATTACGGATTTGATAATGCCGGTGATGATGCGGTGCTGTTTGCCATTGTACAGGCTTTGCGGGACGGGATGCCGGATATTGAGATTACGGTATTGTCCAATCAGCCGGAAAAAACAGCGGAGCAGTTTGGCGTGAAAGCGGTGGACCGTTGGAATAAGGGCGGTTTGCTGAAAGCGGTGAAAAACTGCGATGTGTTAATCAGCGGCGGCGGCAGTCTGCTGCAGGATGTAACCAGCAAAAACGGCATATTGTATTATCTGGGTATCATCAAGCTGGCGCAGATGCTGAGAAAAAAGGTCATGATTTATGCGCAGGGCATTGGCCCTATTCGTGAGCCGCGTAACAGAAGTCTGACTGCCAAAATTCTCAATAAAGTGCCGGTAATTACCGTGCGCGATTTGGACTCCCGCAATGCCCTGATGGAAATGGGCGTTTATCGGGAAGTGCTGGTATGCGTGGATCCGGTGTTGGGCATTCGAGCCGAACAAATTGATGCCCAGCAGGGCCTGCGGCTGTTGGAGCAGGCAGAGGCAGGCTTTGTGCAAGACAAAAAAACTTTGATGGTGGCGGCTCGTAACTGGCAGCATTCGGAACGATTTTTTCAGGAAATTGCCGAAAGCTGCGACGCTATGATACAAGAAGGCTGGCAGGTAGTATTTGTGCCCTTTCATTATCCAGAGGACAGCGACGCCGGCCGCAAAATTGCCGAACTGATGGCGCAGGATGCGGTGGTATTGAGCGCCAATTACACGCCGCAGGAAACCATGGCCATTTTGAAAAATGCCGACTTAATCATGGGGATGCGCCTGCATAGTTTGATTATGGGCGCAGCCTTGTTAAAACCGATGGTGGCGTTATCCTATGATCCAAAGGTGACCAGCTTTATGCAGTTATTGCGGCAGCCCGATTGTTTTGCGGTAGACAGCATGGAAGCCGGACAACTGGTGCAGTCTATGCAGCGTTTATGCCAGCGGACAGAAAAACAAAAGCAAATTTTGGAACAACATGTGGAAATTATGGCACGGCAGGCAAAAGCGCCGGCAGAGTTGCTGCAATCTTTTGTGAACAGCCGGTAATTGGGAGCGGATTAGAACTGCTGCGCTAAAAAACAATTGTCAGAGAAAAGAATATTTTTGCAGTTGCAAATTCAGCAAGAATGATGTAAAGTAATTGCGAATCTTGTCAATTACGTCGAATAATTCGGAGGCAGAAATTTATGTTAAAAGATTTGATTATGGCGCTTTTAGCGCTGCTCCTCAGCTTGCTTTTGGTGCCGGGTGTAGGGAAACTGGCAATTAAAATTGGCGCAGTGGATAAACCCAATGCCCGTAAGGTGCACACCAGAATTATGCCGCGCATGGGCGGGCTGGCCATTTATGTCAGCTTTTTCGTCGTACTGTTTTTAAGTCATAGCATGACGAAAGAGTTATTGGGGCTGTTTTTAGGCGGCACAGTTTTAGTGATTGTGGGAATTATTGACGATATGAAAGATATTCCCGCCAAGGTGAAATTATGCGGCCAGATTGTGGCAGCCTGCATTGTGGTTGCCTTTGGCGTTCGTGTTAATTTTATGACCAATATTTTTCACGGCGACACCTTTTTTCTGTCGGTATTTAGTATTCCAGTAACGATTATCTGGATTGTAGCCATTATCAATGCAGTCAATTTGATAGATGGTTTAGACGGCCTGGCGGCGGGCATCTCCATTATTGCAGCGACTACCATGGCTGTTGCCGGTTATGCCAGCGGGCAGACAGAAATGGCCTCCATGGCTATGATTTTGATTGGCGCAACGCTGGGCTTTTTGCGCTACAATTTCCATCCGGCTAAAATTTTTATGGGCGATACAGGCTCTATGTTTTTAGGATATAATCTGGCGGTATTTGCCGTTTTAGGCGTGGCAAAAAGCTTTACCATGTTGTCTTTAGTTACACCAATTTTGGTGCTGGCAATTCCAATTTTAGATACTCTATTTGCCATCATTCGCCGCAAGATGAACCACAAGCCGATTTTTAAACCGGACAAGCATCATCTGCATCATTGTCTTTTAAATTATGGTTTCAGTCATCGCAATACGGTGCTGATTATTTATGCTGTCAGTGCAGTATTGGCTTTATGCGGCCTGATTATGACCTATCTGAATTCTACCCAGGGGATTTTACTTTTGGCGGTACTTTCTGTGGTCATCATCTATGGCGCAATCCGTATCGGTGTCATTGGGAAAAGAGACGAATAAAGGAGAACTTCCATGAGAATAAAACGAGTTGCAGTCGTATCCTTAATCACATTTTTAATTGGCGGTGTGGGCGGCAGTGCCTATGCCTATGTGACCCACCCTTCACACAGTGGAGACAGTCAGTTGGCATTATCGCTGGATTTGGAGCAAGCCCATGAAAATTGGGAGGTCGAGCAGTTTATCAGCGAGCAGGAGGAACTGCGCCCCGATGGGTTAAGTGAATCTAAAATTGCTGCGGGCAGTAAATACACAGGCGTAACCTATAAGGATGGCAAGATGGTAATGCCGCAACAAAGGAATGATGTAAGTACTGCCAATGTAACGCCGCAGATCGATTCCAGCCAAGATAATGCTTCTGCTGCGCCAGAGGAGAAAAAGGAAAGTTTTTTGAGCAAGCTGTTTGGCACAAAAGAGTCGTCTGACTCGCAGCAAAATGGAGATGGCGATGTAACTCAGCAAACGCAGACAGGACGAATTGCCATTCAGAGCGGCAGTTTGAACGTGCGGGCCCAAAGCAATACCAGCAGTAAAATCATCGGAAATGTTTATAAAGATGATACCGTGCAAATTATCGGTCAAACCGGCGCATGGTACCAAATAACTACCCAGGATGGCTTGCAGGGGTATGTGTCAGCAGCTTATGTGGAAGTTATAAATGAAACGGAATAAAAAATGACATGGAGAATCTTCTGTAAGCGGGAGATTCTCTTTTTTGCGTAAAGCCGTTTATGGTTCTAAAAGATATATAACAGCGATAAAAAGATTCTGCTTGTAAAAGAGCGGAATCTTTTTATATAGATAATAAGTGCCAAAATAGCCGGAACCAAAATAGAAAGCAGCAGTGCAGCGGTTTAGAGGGTGAAAAAAGGAAAGCAAGAACCAGATGGGAGCCAGGTTGTAACCAGACGAGCGCCGGATGCCAGCCAGATAGCAGCCAGATGAGAACCAGACGCCAGCCACTAACAAGAATGTAAAGAATATAAAGAATGAAAAGAATGAGAAAGAAGGAAAGAAAAAAAAGTCGAAAGAAGAAAAAAAAAGATGTTGACAAAAAGGGTAAGGAGGTGGTAAGATAGCAAAGTCGTCAGC
>CABQBF010000021.1 GCA_902462325.1 uncultured Peptococcaceae bacterium | reverse complement strand
ATAGCGGGTATGACCCGCGCACCATGGAGCCGGTATATGTGCCGCGAGATACCCATGAAAAGGCTATGCAGCGGGCGTTGATGCAATATCGTAACCCGAAAAATTATGATTTGGTACATGAAGCGCTGGTGAAAGCTGGACGGCAGGATTTAATCGGTTTTGGCCCCAAGTGTTTAATCCGGCCGCAAAAGCCTAAGGAAAAATCAAAGAGCGAAAAGGGAAACCAGAAGCAAGCAGCGAAAAAAACAGGGCGAGCCAAACAAGCCGACTCGGGAGCGATCAAGCAACGAGACAAAGGCAAAAGGCCCACGACAAACAGGCAAGAGAAAAGCAAAAAAAGGCGGTCTGAAAAGAAAAGATAGGCTTTCTTTTTGATGGGGAATGGGTTACAATATTAAGATAGAATTTTTCTGGAGGCCGAAAACAGTATGAGAAGCATGACAGGATATGGCCGGGGCGAGGGCGACAACGGCGCGCTGAAAATTGTGGTGGAAGTGAAAGCGGTCAATCACCGTTACAGTGAAGTTACCATCAAACAGCCCAGATTGTTTCTGGCCTTGGAGGATAAAATGAAAAAAGTCATCGGCGAGTATATCGAACGGGGCAAAGTAGATGTATTTGTGCGGACCCAGGAGCTGGCTGATGCAGAAAAACCGGTACAGATTGATACGAAACGGGCGCTGGCTTATCATGAAACGATGGCCCAGTTGGCCGACAGACTGGGTGTTAGCTATGTAGCAGACCCTTATCGTCTGCTGACGTTGCCAGAGGTTATTATAAAAGAGGACGATGAACCGGACGTAAAGGCATTATGGCCACTGATGGAACAGGTACTGCGGCAGGCTATGGAGCAGCATGTGGCTATGCGGGAGCAGGAAGGCGCCCATATTGGCGATAATCTGCGGGAAAAGGTGGCCGGTTTGCAACAACTGGCAGCCCGGGTAGCGGAACGCAGCCCATTTATTTTGGTGGATTACAAAGAAAAATTGGAAGGACGTATTGCAGAGCTGTTGGATAATGCGGCAGTGGATGCAGAGCGGTTAGCGCAGGAAGTGGCTTATTTTGCAGAAAAGAGCTGTATCGATGAAGAATTGGTGCGGCTGCAAAGTCACTTTGAGCAGTTTTATCAGATTGCTGAACAAAAAGGCAGCATTGGCCGCAAGCTGGATTTTTTAATTCAGGAAATGAATCGGGAAACTAATACCATTGGTTCTAAAGCCAATGACCTGGAAACAGGCCGTCTGGTTGTGGAGATGAAAAGTGAGTTAGAAAAAGTGCGGGAACAGGTGCAAAATATTGAGTAACCTCAAAGGAGAATGTGCCATGGACCAATTTATGAATATCGGCTTTGATAATATGGTGGCGGTGCAACGGGTGATTGCGGTGATTTCACCGGAGAGCGCGCCTGTTAAGCGAATGGTGCAGGAAGCCAAGGAAGCAGGTACTGTAATTGATGCCACCCATGGTCGTAAGACCAGAGCAGTTGTTTTTACGGATAGCGACTATATTATTTTGTCGGCTATTCAGCCCGAAACACTGATTGGCCGTTTATCCGCCGATTGATGGAAAGAACAAGGATTGTGAGGGAAAGCTTATGGAACAGCAAACAAAGCGAGGCGTTCTGATTGTGCTGTCCGGTCCGTCCGGCACTGGCAAAGGTACAGTCTGTGGTCTGGTGCGGCAGCATTTGGGGGAGCGTGTGGAGTATTCTATTTCCGCTACCACACGGAAACCTCGTAATGGGGAAGAAAACGGACGGGAATATTTCTTTTACAGCAAAAAGGAATTTGAGGCATTGCGGGAACAAAATGGATTTTTGGAATGGGCGCAGGTTTATGACAATTATTATGGCACGCCTCGCGCTTTTGTAGAAAAGGTGCTGGCGTCGGGTAAGGATTGCATTTTGGAGATAGACCCGCAGGGGGCGTTGCAGGTGCGCAAGGCCACAGAAGATGCTGTGCTGGTCTTTATTGCGCCGCCGTCTTTAGAAGAACTGCGCCGCCGTTTAACAGGCAGAGGCACCGAATCGGCGGAAGAGGTGGAAAAACGGTTAAGTTGTGCCGAAGGCGAGCTGGCCTATCGAAATCAATATGATTATATCATTATCAATGATGACGTGGAGCGTGCCGCCGAAAAAATGGAAGCCATTATGAAAGCAGAAAAATGTCGTAGCTGGCGTAATCTGAGTTGCTAGGCGAAATGTTTGCACGTTAGGATAAAAAGGTAAGACTAGAAAATAAAGCAATTTGAAAATGGAGGGTTTTCTTATGGTGGAACCGACAATTGATGAATTATTGACAAAAGCAGATAGTAAATATTCTCTGGTATGTGCTGCTGCCAAACGGGCCAGAGAGATTGTAGACGGTGCAGAACCGATGAATAGCGGAGATGCAAAAAAACCGGTTACGATGGCGCTACAGGAAATTGGTGAAGAGAAAATCACTTATGTACAGACTACAGAAGGCATTAAGTAGACGGCGTTCTGTTTAGGAGCGAAGACAATGGCAAATATTTTAGTGGGTGTGACTGGCGGAATTGCCGCTTATAAAGCAGCGGAACTGGTGAGTTTGCTGGGAAAGCAGGGGCATGCAGTGCGCTGTGTGATGACGCAGGCAGCGCAGCAGTTTATTACGCCGTTGACCTTGCAGACGTTATCCGGCAATCCTGTTTATACCGATGGGTTTTCTTTGGCGGAAAATCCTGAATGGCAGGTGGAGCATATCGGTTTGGCCCGTTGGGCTGATTGTATGCTCATTGTACCGGCCACTGCCGATTTTATTGGCAAGGTGGCCCATGGTTTGGCTGATGATTTGCTGTCCACCTGTGTGATGGCCACGACTGCACCGGTTTTTTTCGCGCCGGCTATGAATGACCAGATGTATGTCAATGCTCTGGTACAGCGCAATATTCAGATATTAAGGGATGCAGGCTATCGCTTTGTAGAGCCGGTGGAGGGGCATTTGGCCTGTGGTAGCTCCGGTAAAGGAAAAATGGCCAATCCCCAGGTTATTGCTGCGGTCCTGGACCGCTTACGGGAGCAGGATTTGCAGGGAATGCATATCGTGGTGACTGCCGGTCCTACCCAGGAGGCCATTGACCCGGTGCGGTATTTGACCAATCATAGCAGTGGGAAGATGGGATATGCCATTGCACGGCAGGCAGCCAACCGCGGCGCACAGGTGGTGTTAATCAGCGGACCGTCCAGTCAGCCTGTGCCGTCTAACGTGACCGTTGTGCCGGTAAAATCGGCGCAGGATATGTTTGCCGCGGTGCAGCAGTATTATGCACAGGCCGATGCAGTGGTGAAAGCAGCAGCAGTGGCCGATTACCGGCCTAAAACGGTAGCTGTGCAGAAAATTAAAAAGTCGGACGGTGATTGGTGTTTAGAAATGGAACGTAATCCTGATATTCTGGCATGGCTGGGCGAGCATAAAGAACGGCAGATTTTGGTGGGCTTTGCTGCAGAAACCAACGATGTCCAGCAAAATGCACTGGGGAAATTGCAGCGCAAGCATTTGGATTTGATTGCAGCCAACGATTTAACCCTGGAACATAGTGGATTTGCCCGGGACACCAATCAAATTACGTTGTATGGCGCCGATGGCAGCGTACAGGCTTTGCCGGTGCTTTCCAAAGAAGCGGCCGCCGATTGCCTGTTAGATCAGGTGTTGCGGCTGTATCAGGAGCAACAGGCAAGAGAAACGAATTAGATAAAAATAAAATCAGAATTTTAACATCATTGATGCAAGGAGTTGTGGAAGCATGCGAAAATTATTCACTTCTGAATCTGTAACAGAAGGACATCCAGATAAAATGGCAGATCAGATTTCTGACGCGATTTTAGACGCTATTATGGAAAAGGATCCAATGGCCCGCGTAGCTTGTGAAACCTTTTTAACAACGGGGATGGCCTTGATTGCTGGTGAAATCAGCACGAGCTGTTATGTGGACATGCCAAAGATTGTGCGGGAAACCATTAAGGAAATTGGCTATACCAACGCCAGCTATGGCTTTGACTGTAATACCAGTGCTGTGTTGACTTCGATTGACGAGCAATCGCCGGATATTGCCATGGGCGTGGATAAAGCTTTAGAAGCAAGAGAAGGCGAGATTGACGAAGCCGATGCTATCGGTGCCGGGGACCAGGGCATGATGTTTGGCTATGCCACCAATGAAACCGATAGTTTTATGCCGTTGCCGATTTATTTGGCTCATGGCTTAACCCGCCGTTTAACCGATTTGCGGAAATCGGGAGAAATTGCTTATCTGTTGCCTGATGGAAAATCTCAGGTAACCGTAGAATATGAAGATGACAAGCCGTTGCGTGTGGATGCTGTTGTGATTTCTACCCAGCATAAGGGAGAAGCTGCACTGGAACAGATTCGGCAGGATGTGATTGAAAAGGTGATTAAGCCTGTAATTCCAGCCCAATTCCTTGATGAAAATACCAAGTATTTTATCAATCCTACTGGCCGTTTTGTCATTGGCGGTCCGCAAGGAGATACCGGTCTGACTGGCCGGAAAATTATCGTGGATACCTATGGCGGTATGGCCCGTCATGGCGGCGGCGCTTTCTCCGGCAAAGACTGCACCAAGGTGGACCGTTCAGGCGCTTATGCAGCTCGTCATGTGGCTAAAAATATTGTAGCTGCCGGTTTGGCTGACCGCTGTGAAGTGCAGTTGGCATATGCCATTGGGGTTGCCCATCCGGTATCTATTTTAGTAGATACCTTTGGGACCAACAAAGTAGCGGAAGAAAAAATTGTAAAAGCGGTACAGGATAATTTTGACTTGCGTCCTGCTGGCATCATTCGTGAGTTGAATTTACGTCGGCCAATTTATAAGCAAACCGCTGCTTATGGTCATTTTGGCCGTACCGATTTGGATTTGCCTTGGGAACAGTTGAATAAAGTGGAGGCTTTGCAGAAATCGGTGGCTGAACAGAGCTAAGAACGTGCAGCGGCACAATATTTGCATAAAAAGAGGAGCTTGCGATACAAGCAGATTGTGATTGTATCCAAGCTCCTCTTTTGTTTTAAAAAATATTTTGTGTGACTAGAAATAGATACCCCTCATAATAGGCTGTGGGATAGAGTTATTCCACTGGACGAGGCCTGCAAGGCTATCAATTTTTATGATTGCAGGGTTACCTGTATTTGCACCGGGTTGTGGTCGCTGTATTGAAACTGGTAATCTAGTGTTTCGACCTGTTCTAAAGTTACGTTGGGCGATAAAATAAAACCGTCGATGACATAATACTGATTATTGTCTGGTTGCTGAGCATCATAGGGATGGTTAAGCAGACGGGATGTGGGAACACTGTCATCGGTAACATACTGCCAGCCGTCTGGCAGTAGAGATGCCTCTATCATGGCAGGTTGAAAATATTCCGTAAATTGTAAGGGATACTTGTTGATATCCACCGATGGCAACATGGAATTAAAATCTCCGCCAGCGATGACATAATTGCCTTTGGCGTATTCCTCTTGCATCACCTGAGCCAGTTGGGCCGCTTGTTGCGCTTTGCCTTCTCCGTTATCGTAAGCCTCCAGATGGAGATTGATTAGTACCAGTTCTTTTTCACAATGCTCCAATGGAATTCGTTCCAGCAGCAAACAGCGTTTTAATTGAAAAGCGCTCACTGGCCACTGAAAAGAGGAGGGAAAGCCGATGCGAGTCGCTTCTGTAGCAGAAAAGCTATTTAATGTGAGTAGACCTGAGTGGGTTTGCCCGATGGGCGGCACAGGATAAGGAATAAATTTTACGTGAAAATTATAGGCAAAGGCGCTTTGCACAGGTGTCAACTGTTCTAAGGCTTGTTGCATGACCTGGGCTTGATCGATATGATAGCTACGCCGGGAGTTGCGGTCGATTTCCTGTAAAAAATAAACGTCTGCCTGCAAAGCGTACAACTGTGCTGCCAGATTGTCTGTAGTATTCTGCACGTGAGCTTTGCTAGGCGGATTGACAGTTTGACCGCCGTCCATAAAAAAGTCTACAGTAGCATCTAGGCCGCCGTAGCCCATGTTCCAACTAACAATCGAAAAGGATTGGCCAGGCGTTAGTGTTTTAGCGGCGCGTCCTTCCAATTCGATTTGTTCCAATGGCTCTGGTTTGTATTCAGAAGCCAGCAAGTAGCCGAGCCATAACAATAAAAATAATAGTAAAATGCCGATAAATTGTCGAAGCCGTTTTGAAATGATTCTAGCATATTGCATGATAGTCCTCCAAAGGTACTTAAAATTTCTTTGTTGTTGATATTATATCATTCTTTCGCAATTTGTGTTATACTTATTGGCGGAAAGCATTTTTAGGAATTTGGGATACCAATTTGGGAGGACATGCCGATGAATCGACAGCAGTTTGCAGGAGCAGTAAAAAAGTTGGATACCAGTCCTTATAAAATTACCATCAATGCCTCTTCTGATGGCGCGTGGCGCAGGGGTTGCTTTTTGGAGGACGGCATTTGGAAGGTCTATGAAACAGATGGCAGAGGTCGGCTGCATATCTTATTTCAAAATAAAGCAGAAGAAAAGGCATTCGCCTATCTCTATCAGTTATTGTGTACCTCTGCACAGAAAAAACGAAAAAGCTGGTTTCAGTTTTGAAAGTAGCAAATTTCCTTTTATGAGGTGAAAATATGAATTTAGAGCAGTTTCGTTATATCAAAGAAGTCGTACAGTGCCGTTCCATATCCAAAGCGGCTAAGCAGTTATATTTAACCCAGCCTACCATCAGCAACGCCATTCATAATTTTGAAGAGGAGGTAGGGTATAAGGTATTCCGCCGTTCTAATCAGGGTGTGGAGCTGACGGAGGACGGTGAAAAGGTGATGGGCTCCATTGACATCATTTTAAATGAGGTACAGAATATCCGCAATTCGAATGAAAGCCCCGGGTATATCAGCGGGGATGTATACGTGGATGCTTCGCCCACTATTTGCAGTACCATTATGCCGAGGGTCATTATTGCCTGCAAACAGGCTTATCCCGGGATTACTGTGCATGTGAAAGAGACCTTTCCTGACAAAAGTATTCCTTCTTTGTTGGCGGGCATTTCCACCATCAGCGTGACATCTTTTGTAGGCGTGGACAAACTAAAAACCTTGCAGAACAATCTGGGTATCCGTAATTTTGCGGCAGAGCAGTTGATGACAGAAAGCTTTATGTTATATACCAGCAAGAATAATCCATTGGCGCAGGAAGAAGCCGTCGATGTAGTCGAGACCTACGCTTATCCCTGGATTATTCAGCAGGAGCATACCTATGAGGAAAATTGCATGATTTTAGGTGAAGATGAAATTTGCCCTAATAGCATCATTTCTTTTCAAGACAAGGACAGTGTTAAACAGGCCATTGCTGCTGATTTGGGTGTGGCTGTTATGGCCAGTTCCTTTGCTGGTGAGGAGGACCCTTATGTGGCGGCGGGCTTAATTCGCCGCGTTGGCCTTTTAGATGTGAAGCTGGATATGATGCATGTGTTGGTAACGCCGAAAAAACGCAAGTTCACAATGGTGGAAAAATGCTTCTTAGAAGAATTAAAGAAATTTTATCAGCAACTGCAAAAGAAAGAACAAGAGAAAAAAAGCTGAATTTATGCTGTCATTTTAAAATCAATGGGACATTGCCCACGGCAACAGGCCCATTGATTTTTCTGTTTTTATGGCAGTATTAAGAGAATGTTCAGATTGTGAAAAGAATAACATTTATAAAGGGATTTAAAATTTAGAAAGCGAATATAGTAAAAAAGAATTTTAGTTAAGAAAGGTGATACAATGGGACATTTGGCGACATTAATTTCAGACTTAGCACTGCTCCTAGTTGTGGCCGGCATCACAACCTTGTTATGTAAAAAAATCAATCAGCCTATGGTAATTGGCTATATTTTGGCTGGTTTCTTGATTGGGCCGGTGGTCAGTTTTGTGCCTACGATCGGGGATGCCAACAATATTAATCTGTGGGCAGAAATTGGCGTAATTTTTTTGATGTTCAGCTTAGGGTTGGAGTTTAGTTTACATAAGCTGGCCACTGTGGGCAGCACAGGGGTCATTTCGGCCCTTTTACAAATTGGCGGTATGATGGTATTGGGCTATGCAGTAGGGATTGCCATGGGCTGGAGTACCATGAACAGCATCTTTTTAGGCGGTATGCTATCTATGTCCTCTACCATGATTACTATCAAGGCCATTGAGGATTTGGGCTTAAAGGAAGCCAAATTCACCAAGCTGGCGATTGGCACGCTGGTGATAGAGGATATCGTGGCGATTTTTTTGATGGTAGTTTTGTCTACCATTTCCGTCAGCCAGGGCGTTAGCGGGATGGAACTGGCTACTACCATCGGCAAGCTGATGGTATATCTGGTGGTATGGTTGCTTTTGGGGATTTATTTAATCCCGTCTTTTTTGCAGAAAACACAGAATTTAATGACAGACGAGACCTTATTAGTCTGTGCACTGGGCATCTGCTTTGGTATGGTCTGGCTGGCTGATGCCATCGGATTTTCATCAGCCTTAGGTGCTTTTATGGCCGGTTCCATCATGGCCGGTACTATACATGGGGAGCGCATTGAGCATTTGGTCAATCCCTGTAAGGATTTATTCGGCGCGGTGTTTTTTGTTTCGGTTGGTTTGATGGTTGTGCCTTCTATGTTGGTGCAATATCTGGTACCTATTCTTATTTTGACCGTGGTTACGATTGTGGGCAAAGTGGTATTGCTGACTGCTGGTATGCTGATAGCCGGTGAGGATTTAAAAACCTCCGTTTATGGCGCTATGAGCCAAACCCAGATTGGAGAGTTTTCTTTCATTATTGCTACGTTGGGTGTAAGCTTAGGTGTTACCAGCGATTTCCTTTATCCGGTTATCGTGGCAGTGTCGGTGGTTACCACGTTTACGACGCCTTTTTTAATTGGCAGCTCCGATGGCCTATGTGCGCTGATTCAGAAAATCGTGCCTAAAAAGTGGCAGGAAAGCGCCCGGCGCTATAAAGAAGAAAAAACGGCTTCTGCCACAGAAGAAAAAAGTCCCGATTGGAAGTTGTTCTTAAAAGGCTATTGTACTACATTTTTAATTTATGGTGTACTGCTGTTAGGTATCAGTGAAATTGGCCGTTTATTGCTATGGCCAGCCTTGGAGGATGCACTGTCCAATAGTACCATTGCTGCTATCCTAACCTGCATTGCCATTTATATGGTTATGGCGCCTTTTTTACCGCCGATGATGATTTTCCGCAAACGGTACTTTACAGCGCTTTGGTTGAAAAGTTTTGCCAATCATTTGCCTTTGACGCTGCTGATAGGGCTGCGTACGGCGGTAACCGTCTTTTTGGTGGTACGGCCTCTGTATTTGATGTTACATGTTCCAAACTGGCTGATTGTACTTGTAGCGGTACCGGTAATTCTTTGGCTGTCCCGTTCCGATTGGCTGGTGGGCCGCTATTTGGAAATGGAAGCGCGATTTTTAGCCAATTTCAATGAGAAAAAGCTACAGGAGCTACGGAACGATGAAAACGGCAAAGTGCATAATTGGCTGGATGAGCAGCTACAGATAGCCTCCTATATCTGTACGCGCGATAGTGCTGCTGCCGATAAGGAACTGAAGGATTTGCAGTGGGGCAAGATTATGCAGGTCAATGTAATTAAAATTATTCGCGGCCGCAAGCATATCAACATTCCTGAAGGGGATGAGCAAATTTTAGTGGGTGACCGGCTCTATATTTTAGGTACAGAAAAAGCTTTGGAGAATTTTGCTCTGATGAATCAGCAGCGTAATCTTTTACTGGAAAGCGAGGATGATCCTGTTTCACTGCATCAATTTATTACCAATCAGGATCAATGGACCGAGGAACAGCAGTTGTTTGCTTATGCAGTCACTGTAAAAAAAGGATCGCCTTTAGCTGGTAGCAGCATTCGTGACTCCGGTATCAAATCCAATTGGAGTGCCTGTCTCATTGGCATTGAGCGCAATATGCTGCCCATTCTGAGCGTGAGTCCCAATTTTGTTTTGAATACCGATGACTTGCTGTGGGTATTAGGTTCTCAGAAAATGGGCCAGCATTTAGTGAAGAAAGAATTGGTATAAAGTTTTGGTATACAAAAGTAAGAGAAAACAAGCGATTTTTGGCAAACCAACAGAATGGTAGATAAGTGGAAAATGCTGCTTTATTAGAACCATAGAGGGTTCTGAATGAAGCAGCATTTTTGTTGTTTAATATAATTAAAAATTTTCAGCAACAATTGTTTTTGTTTTTTCTATAAAGTGCTTACATAATGGGTCTAGTAGTTGATCAGAACGAATTAAAAAACCCGTTTCTATTAAGATTTTATTAGTAATAGGAATTTTACAGACGGTATTTGACGGTAAAGGATTTTTTTTCACAAATAACATATTACCAATATTATCCTCAACCATTTGTATTTGTAATGTATCACTATCAGTCCAAATTAAGTTTGGGTCTACTGCATACATCATGATAAGTTGATAGAATAAATCGCTGGTGAAGTTTCGGGTAGCGTTTAAAATAATAGGATATTTTATAATAGTTTCCATAGAAATTGTCTGCAATTGCGCTAACGGAGAATGGATATTAGTCATCAATGCATAGTCTGAAATGTCGAAAGGAATAAAATAAATATTATCAGGTAGAGATAGTAAACGATTTTTATTGATATTTAAAAGGGACATTACACCCATATTTGCTTTGTCCGTTAAAAGTAAATTGATAATTTCTTTATTATCTACAAGGTTGTAGATAATATTAAGTTGTGGATATTCTTTGTAAAAATAACTAATGATTTTTGGGAAAAAATGATTTTTCTGTTTAACATTTAAAGCGATGGTTAGTGTACTTGTAGGTAGTATAGGTTCTGGATAAAAATGTTGTTGTAGTTGTTAGGATAAAGCTAAAATTTGTGTGGCAATTTCGTAAAAATATTTACCATCATTAGAGAGTACGACACCTTTAGGCGTACGGATTAAAAGTTGTGCTTGAAATTCTTTCTCCAAATTTTTTATTGAGGTACTGAGCGCTTGCTGCGAGATAAATAATTCCATACTGGCAGCGGAAAAGGATCCTGTATTTGCTGTTTTTACAAAATAGGTCAACTGTTCTAAACGCATAAATTTCGCCTCCAAATTGTGCATATAGAGATAAATCTTAAAAATTATAAATAAAAAATTGAATATTAAAAGAAAAAGAAAACAGCTATATAGCTTTTTTGAAGATATATAGCTGCTAAATAAATTGTATAAGAATGTTGTTTAAAAAGTATACATTTTAAGATGAAATGCATAGTATTTTTAATGAATATTATTATTTACGTATTTAGTATATCACGATATCCAAGAAAGTTGTAGCAAAATTTTTTTAACAGTTTTCTTCTGATTTTTTATTATATAAGTTTCGTATATGATAAAGATAAAGGAAGAATCAACCGGTTGAAAAAGCTTACTTTATGAATTTTTGGTTTTCTATGAGTAGTTAGGAGGGTTTGTGATGCAAAATAAAGTTTTAGTATTAGGCGTTGATGGTTTAGATCCGCGTTTAGCCAAAAAATATATGGATAAAGGCGTTATGCCTAATTTTACTGAATTTATGAAAAAAGGTTCTGCCAGAGAAGATTTGGTTATGCTGGGAGCGATGCCTACTATTACACCACCAATGTGGACAACTTTAGCAACAGGTGCCTATGCAGGTACTCATGGTGTTACTGATTTCTGGAATCCTCATCCAACAAAGCTAGATACTTTAATTTATTCTTTTGATTCTGCAAACTGTAAAGCAGAGCCATTATGGAATGTATTTGCGGAAGAAGGACGTAAAACTTTGGTGTTCCATTGGCCTGGTTCTTCTTGGCCACCAACCTCTGCCAGTCCAAATCTGCACGTCATTGATGGTACGCAGCCATCTAATATCAACATTGCTGTTGGTACTGCAGAATGGGGACAATGGATTGAAGCGTCTGTAGACATCAGAGATGCTCATGTAGCAGAAAAGGAGTCGGACGGTTCTGGTGCCGGTTGCGTGATTTCTGATTTGGAAGTGGAAATGGACGGCACACAAAACGGGTTGGATATGTCTTTAAAACAAAAAGTTCTAACCAATATGATTATGACTGAACATGAAGGAGAATGTGCTGGGATTTCCAAACCGGAATTGGAAGAAGTAAAAACAACATTACCAATCAAAGAAGCTACTGGATGGGTTGATGCACCAATGGGAGCGAAAGAGTTTAGTATTCCAGTTAGTAATGGCATGGAACGTCGGCCGGTTTTGGTAATTCCAAATGAGCAGGGTATTTATGATAAGATTGCCATTTACAAATCGAAAAAAAATACAGAACCAATTGTAGTATTAGATCAACCACATATTGTAGTAAATGATATTATGGATACAGTGACAAAAGGTGGAAAAAAGATTGAAGTTGCTCGTCAGGCAATTTTAATTGAAATGGCTGCTGATGGTTCTAGAGTAGAATTGTGGTTGGGAAACGCCATGGAAGCTGGAAACGATATGCTATTCCATCCAAAATCATTGTTGACGCAGATTCGGGAGAATGTAGGACAAATTCGTAGTGTATCAATGATGATTGGTGATACACCAAAATGCGCTAATGAGATTTTTGCGCCATTGTGGGAATCTTATTCTGAATGGCAAGCCAACAGTATGAATTATTTGATTGAGCAGAATGATTATGAAGTTGTATTCTCTCATCTGCATAATGTAGATATTGCAGGACATACTTTTTGGGAATTGTCTAAATACCGTCCAAATAAAAAATTCTATGATGAAAAGCTTTTCCAAGATGTAATGGAACGGTTTTATGTGGATACAGACCGTTATTTGGGGCGTTTTATGCACTTATTGGATAAGGGCTGGGATATGATCATTACTTCTGACCATGGTTTAGTCTGTGCTGAAGAAGAGGAACCGGCAGTACCTGTAGGTGATCCGTTTGGCGTGAATATTAAAGTCATGCAGGAATTGGGCTATACTGTTATGAAAAAGGATGTAGACGGTAATGATTTGCGTGAAATTGACTGGAGCAAAACAACTGCTGTAGCGCAGCGTGGGATTTATATTTATATTAATCTAAAAGGTCGTAATCCAGAAGGTATTGTGGATCCGGCAGATCAATATGAATTAGAACGCAAAATTATTGACGATTTGTACAGTTACCGTTGGAATGGAAAACGTATCATTTCCATGGCGGTGCGTAAGAAAGAAGCTGCCCATTTTGGTTTAGACGGTGAAAACTGTGGTGATATCATTTACTTCAATGAAGAAGGATTTAACCGTATCCATGGTGATTCTATCTCTACTTATTATGGATATACAGATACTTCTGTATCGCCGATCTTTATGGCTGCTGGTCCTAATATTAAAGCAAACTATATTACTGACCGTGTGATTCGCGAGGTGGATGTGGCACCAACTGTGGCTGTGTTAGGCGGTGTGAGAATGCCTGCTCAATGTGAAGGTGCGCCAGTATATCAGATTATAGAAAATAGTTAAATAAAAATGTTGCAAGGTGCCTTATTGTATGTTGCAATAAGGCACCTTTTGATGAAAAGTTTGTTTAATATATTGTATGAGAAATCAGATAGTTATTTTTATGAGATCCTGGTGGGGAGGGAAATCTATGACTGCAACAAAACAAGAAGGAAAGAGAAATACATTATATTACATTCATATTGTTATCTTTATATTAATCACGTTTGGTTTTGGTTATCTGCCGCCCTTTGCCCAAATCAGTGAAGTGGGGATGCGAGTTTTAGGCGCATTTTTGGGGGCTGTATATGGCTGGTTGTTTATTGCATTGGATTGGCCCAGTTTAATTGCATTATTGGCCTTGGGAATTTCTGGATATGCAGACTCTTTTCAAGACTTGTTTATTTCTGGATGGACGTTCAATTCCGTATCGCAATCATTATTAGGGTATTGTTTAGCGGAAGCGCTTGCAGAAACGAAATTTACATCTTACGTTGCTAACAAGCTGATGAAATTAAGAATTTTTAGGGGAAAACCGTATGCTTTGATGTTTGGATGTTTGATAGCATCGGAGATTATGTTTGCATTACAGTGTGGATTAGCTGGTTTATTCTTATTGTGGAGTATGTATAGTACCATTGCAGAAAAGGCAGGGTATGAAAAAAGAAATAAATTTACAATGATTATGGTTCCCAGTACAGTCATGTCATTCATGTTGGCAAACTTTTTGTGGCCATTTAATCCAGGTTCCATTGTACAGATTAACTTTTTTGCGAATGGGATGGCGGCATATGATTCTAATGCGACAGTGCCGTTTATCGGATGGACTGTATGGTGGTTATTGTTTACGAATATATATTTAGCTTTATGGTTAGTAGTTGTAAAATATGGTCTCCGGTTAAGATTCCCAGAAATTGCTGTATTGGGTGAAGAACTAGCAGCAATGGGCGGTAAAGATGAGAAGATGACATTTGAGCAGAAATATGCATTAGGTGTTCTAATAGGATTTTTAGTAGGAATGTTTCTTCCCAATATTGCGCCTGCTGAATGGGTTCTCGCAAAAATCTGTAGCATGTTAGGACTTACAGGGATGCTGTGTCTTGCGCTCTGCATATTGTGTGCATATCGCAAAGCGAATGGAGAAGAGTTTATTACATTCCAAAGTATTTCGAAGGGAATTGTGTGGAATATTATTTGGCTATTAGTTGCAACAGAGCCATTGGCAAATGCATTTAATGCAGAGCAATGCGGCATCATGGCATCTATTATGGCTGAGGTAACGCCGATTTTGCACAGTACGGGTTCTACCGTATTCTTAATAGTAGCGCTAATAATTTTAGGGCTGGTTACGCAGGTTGTTCATAACTTTGTATTAATGGTGGTTTTTATTCCGTTACTTTGCCCTATGTATGCACAAACGGGAGGAAATCCTTTTGTAATGTTTTTTGGTTTGATTGTAGCTTTGAATTCAGCACTCACGACGCCGGCAGCAAGTTACCTCTCTGCCTTAATGTTCGGTTCAGGAACGATGGAAACAAAAGATTGTTATATTCAAGGATTCGTACATTTTGTATTTGCATTACTGTTATTCTTTCTAATTGGCGCACCACTTGTTAATCTCTTAATGCCATATTAAAAACGATATAGAACCAAGCAAAAACAAGCAAGAAACATGTTCTCTGCGAAGTGTTTCTTGCTTGTTTTTGCTTTTATAAATTTATTTGTGTACCTTACAGCTGATGCTGACAACATCGGTGGCGATGATTGTCGCTGTATGGAGATATTGTGGTTTGTAGGGCAGTTTTTTGTCGGTGTAGTGAGCCATAATCTGGTCAAAGGCATGGAGCTTTTCTGCTTCATCTTCCACTAAACGAGCGGTGCCTGTGCCCATCACGCATTGGTAACGCATACCGTAGCCACAGGCCTCGGTGTCATGACCGAATAATTCGTGGGCAGTATCCATTTCAAAAGCCACCTTGTTGTTTTGCCGGATGATATCAAGCTTGCGGCCTTCATTGGCACTGTGGAAATATAAGGTGATATGATGTTTTTCGTCCATTTTATAACCAAAACTGAGCGGCACAATGTAAGGAAGCTGATTTTCTACAAGGCCCAGCCGGCAAGTATCACAACTGTTCATAATGGCGGCAATTTGGGTGTAATCGGTTATTTCGCGGTCTTTTCTGCGCATAAGTAAATTACTCCTTATTCTAAAATTTATGCTCTTATTGTAAAGGGGAAGATTGTTTTCTGTCAAGTAAGAAAGATTTAAAATGTACTTTTTAAGTGCGTTATTATGCGCTATTTAGCATTTGGGACGGTAGAATGGTCTTGACAAAATTTTATAAAAATGAACAGTACTTTGGTGAAAGGTTTTGCTTATCACCCAGCGGCTTCTTATAAAAGACTGAAACTATGCAAGCGAGTCTGGATTCAGTAAAATATAAATAAAGATTATTGCAATAATTGATGAATTTTAACACAAAATATAAGGAGGAGTTAGGATGTCAACTCAAATACAAAATGCAAGTTCCGATAAAATTATTGTTGTAGGGATAGATGGTTTTGAGCCATCTTTAGCAAAAAAATTTATGGATCAAGGAAAAATGCCTAATTTGAAGGCTTTTGTAGAGCAAGGTGCTTGTCGTGAAGATTTGGTTTTGCTGGGCGGTGTGCCGACAGTAACGCCGCCAATGTGGACAACATTAGCAACGGGAGCTTATCCCAATACACACGGCATTACGGCCTTTTTTAATCAGCATCCAGATAAATTGGATACTGCCGTTTATGCATTAGATTCTCGTTCTTGTAAAGCAGAACCATTATGGAATGTTTTTGCGGAAGCAGGGAAGCAGACATTGGTTTGGCATTGGCCTGGTTCTTCTTGGCCGCCGACTTCGTCCAGTCCAAATTTGAGTGTGGTGGATGGCACTCAGCCCACAGCAGTTAATATGGGAACTGCACTTATTGACTGGGAAAGTATCGGCATGGCTGATGAGCGTATAGAAAAATTAATATTTTCTCCATATAATGCGCCGAGAGGAAATGTCAATGGCTGTGTTATTACCGGTTTAGAGGACAGCATTGGTGCAGAAGATGCTTCTAGCGGCGGAAATGGCGGCGAAAGTTTGAAAGCTATCTTAAATGGAAAAGAATTTACAACGCTTGTCATGTCGGAAGAAGAAAATGAAATTTCTACTTTGGGGAATATTACCGTGAATGTATGCAATTCTCCAATTAAAGCGGCTCATGGGTGGGTGAATGCGCCAGCGGATGCAAAAGAATTTACCATCATCACTTCGGCTGGTTTTGTTCACAGACCTTGTTTGATTTTGAAAAATCAGGATGGTATCTATGATAGGGTTGCAATCTATAAAAGCAAAAAGGAACTGGAACCTATTGTGACCTTACAGGAAGGCGTTTATACACCTTATGTTAAGGACGAAATCTTGCATGAGGAAGAAAAAGTTCAGGGCTATAGAAGTATCTCTCTGCTGGAACTCCGTGAGGATGGGTCCTATTTGCGGTATTGGATGAGCAGCGCTTATAATGTAGAAGGCGATTTGGTATGGCATCCAAAATCCTTGTATCGGGAAATTGCAGAAAATGTGGGAATGCCTCCTCAGTTAAGTACTATCACGGGGAAAAAACCGGAGAACATCACAGAAATTATTTTGCCCGCATTAGATTACTATTGTGACTGGCAGGCAAATTGCTTGCGGTATCTGATGGAAAACGAAAAATATGATATTATTTTTTCTCATTTGCATAATGTAGACGATGTTGGTCATATGTTCTGGCATTTTGCCAAACATTTTGATGACTGGGGCAATGATGAACATTTCTATCAGGGTGCTATTGAAAAAATTTATATACAAACGGACCGGTATTTGGGAACGTTTCTGCCGTTTTTAGAAAAAGACTGGAGTATCGTTATTACATCAGATCATGGTTTGATTTGTGAAGAACATCATTTACCTGTTTTAACAGAAGGATGTGTTAGTGTGCCAGTTATGAAAGAGTTGGGTTATACTGTGCTTAAAACGGACGAAAATGGCAACGAATTGCGGGAGATTGATTGGGAAAAGACCAGAGCAATTGCTATCCGCGCAGGAAATATTTATATAAATTTAAAGGGACGGAATCCACAAGGAATCGTAGAACCGGAATATAAATATGAGTTGGAAGGACAGATTATCAGTGATCTTTATAATTATCGGGATCCTCGTACAGGGAAACGGGTCGTGTCGCTGGCGCTGAGAAATAAAGATGCTGTCATTTTAGGCGTGGGCGGCAATGAGGAATTTGGAGATGTCATTTTCTTTATGGATGAAGGTTTTAACCTGATTCATATGGATTCGTTGCCTACGTATATGGGATACTTTGATACATCTGTGTCTCCTATTTTTGTAGCAGCAGGAAAAGGCTTTAAGAATGGCTATTATACGGACAGACACATCCGACAGGTGGACTTGGCGCCTACCTTGGCCGTTTTGGGCGGCGTTCGCGTTCCTGCACAGAACGAAGGATCTGTCATTCACCAAATTTTAGAGTAGTTGTTGACGAAAACTTATTTGCAAAAATGCTCTTTGAGCGAAAATTAAATGATAATTTGCAGTTGAAGAATTTATACAGCAAAGAAATCAAATAAAATTCTTCAACTGCATTCGCTCAATGGTAACTATTGAGAAGGGGAGGCGTTTTTATGAATGCCAATATATTGGAGCCTGTTGATAAAACAAAGATGATAAAAGTTATCATCTCCGTCGTAATTCCAATTTTTATTTTTCTCATTCCTGTCACAGATGTTTTTACTTCTGACATGCGGACATTTTTAGCATTGACAGCTTGGATGCTGTTATGGGCGGCCTTTGAAATTACAGATTTATTAGTGCCATCTTTACTGTGGCCAGTACTGTTGATTATTTGGGGTATTATACCGGAAACAACTATTTATAGTTCCTGGCTATCGTTAGTGATTCCCTGCTGTATGGCTGCTATGGTATTGGCTGCTATTTTGCAGCGAATTGGTTTACTGGAGAGATTAACCTTTTGGATTGTAGCTAAATGTGGTGGGAGCTTTAATCGCACCATGTATGCCCTATACTTTGCTTGTTTGATTATGTCTGCAGTGACCTTTGCCGGTGCTTCTATCATTATTGCAGCGTTGTGTTATGGTATGTGTAAATCGCTGAATATGGAAGGAAAAGAAGAGGCTGCAATTACTATGATGGTAGGGATGTTGGGTGGTTCGACAGTTCGTATGTTCATTTATCAGCCATTAACAGCAGGATTGGTGCTGGGCTCGGTAAAGGCTATTGATCCCACGTTTACCTTTACAGTGTTTGAATTATTAAAATATAATATTCCTGTTTTGTTGTATTCGCTGCTGATGATTTTTATATTTTTGCGTATGGCGAAAACAAAGAATTCTTCGATTAACGGCAGCAAAGAATATTTTTGGAATGCCTATTTAGAAAAAGGGGCTATGACGGCGGTAGAAAAGAAAGGTGCAGTCTTGTTAGCCCTTTTGATGATTGGCATTTTGACCAATCCACTGCATGGGATTGATGGTATGGCGATTTTTGTGATTGTAGCTTGTTTGGCGTACTGTCCTGGAATTCACATTGGCACAAGTGCAGAAATTAAGGGATTGCCTATTGGAACCATCTTTTTTATTTCCGCTTGTATGGCTATTGGTTCCGGCTGTACGGCTACTGGCTTAACCGAATTAATTTCAGGTGTTTGTACCCCTATATTAGCAATGCTGGATACCAAAATTATTTTAATCGGTATTTTGCTATTTGGAATTGTTTTAAATTTTCTGATGACACCGATGGCGATGGTCGCAGTTTTTTCAGGTCCTATGGTTGCGCTGTGTGTGGGTGCTGGTATTAATCCTTTAGCGTCAGTGTTCACCTTTTTATTTTCTACCGATATGGTATTCTTGCCGTATGAGTATGTAACATTTTTAATTTTCTTCTCTTTTGGAATGATGAGTACCTGGCAGTTTGTTAAATATCATTCTGTAAAAAATCTGTTATTCCTTGTTTTTTACGGAATCATTATTCTGCCATATTGGAGTTTATTAGGCTTGATTTAGCTCCTTATCGAAGATATAAAAAAATAAGCAGACTCATATAGAGTCTTGCTTATTTTTTGCTGTATGCTGTTGAATTGTTTGCTGCAGTGCATCGATAAAAAGACGAATCAGCGGCGCTTTGGGATTATTTTTGTGATAAAAGGCAACAAATTTGCTGGTTGGACAATGGTTAACAGGAATGTAAACAGTACCAGGTAACATCACTTGGTTGGATTCTCGCTCAATAACATGGGCGAAGTGTATAAGGCCGATACAGTCTGTATTTAACACATAATTTTGCAGCAATTTATGACTGTTAGAGCGGAATACAATCTTTAAGGCGCCTCCGTAATCACGAAACAAAGCGTCGCTGACAGAAAAGTCATCTTGCTCATAGGACAAAATTGCCAAAGGACATTTTCGCAGCGTTTTTAAGGAAATAGATTGTTTTTGTGCCAGTGCATTATCCTTACGCATAAAAGCATAAAGGCGTTCTTGCCAGAGAAGTTCTGTGCTATAATCAGTGTGGCTGTTTTTTTCATCGGAGACAACAAGAAAGCCCACATCGCTTTTTCCGTCAAGCACCTGATTCAGGCCTAGCGTACTATTTGTTTCCATGATAACTAACTCAATGTTGGGAAATTTTTGTGCGAAATTAGAAACCAGAACGGGCATAATACCGATTCCAATAGTGGGAACAGTGGCAATATTCAGAGAGCCAGTAATATCATTTTTTGCCGATTGAAGATACTGTTTTTTTATCTCATTGCAAGATTCTAAATTGTTCAAAATATTTTGTACCAAAGGAATTGTTTGTCGTGCATATTCGGTGAGCTGCATGCCAGAATGGGTGCGCACAAACAAAGGATATCCCAGCTCTTTTTCTAACGATGTAATGGCTGCGCCCAAAGCTGGTTGGGTGATGTAGAGATGATTGGCAGATGTGCGCAGGGAACCGGTTTTGGCCACATCCAGAAAAAATTTGAACCATTCAATACGCATAAGAACACTCCTGATTGATGAGTATTTTATTAATATTATAGCATTTATTTTCTGAGATAGATAAAAGAATTTCAGGAATCTTATCTAAAATCGATAGAATTTTTTATCTTGTATGGATGTAAACTTTGCACAACAAGACAAAATGAGAATCTGTCTTAAATTTTTGCACCAACAAAGAAAAAATTCTTCAAGTATCTTGCAATCTGTCTTGGTATATGCTATCATAAAAACAGGTTCAAACCTCCCTGCTAGGTGCGTGTATGTCTGGTATGTTTTTGACCAACACCTTTTATATGGGAATCCGTGCTCTGTTGTTGGATTTGATGCCGCTTATGCTTAGGCGGAACGCTGAACATAACAGGAGGATACCCACCTGCACATGCAGGTTCAAAACGCTGGATATTACGGCTGTGTGGGGTTCTATGAAAAAAACGATTGGGCAACCAGTCGTTTTTTTTCTGCAAAAATGAAAATGGAGGAAGAACTATGCAGGAATTATGGAAGTTATTTTGGATTTTTTTCCGCATAGGTGCTTTTACCTTTGGCGGCGGTTATGTGATGATTCCGATTATCCAACATGAAATTAGTGAAAAACATCATCTCATTGCAGAGGAAGATTTGTCGGAGATTTTGGTGATTGCCCAATCGCTGCCGGGCATGATGGCAGTTAATGCGGCTACGTCGGTGGGCTTTCGTTTAAAGGGCAAAATCGGTGCCATTATTTGTGCGTTAGGCGTGGCGTTGCCTTCCTTTTTGATAATAGTGTTTTTAGCCAATTTAATTTTGCGCTATAGCAGCAATCCCCATGTGCTAGGTGCGTTTCAGTGGGTTCGGGCTGCGGTGGTCGGCATGATTGTAGCTGCTGCGGTGAAAATGGGAAAGCCTTGTCTGAAAAATAAAAAACAGATGGTGCTGGTAGCGGTTGCGTTCTGCTTGGCTGTGCTGGACTTACATCCGGTATTGTTGATTTTGGGCGGCGCGTTGGCTGGTTGGCTGCTTACCCGTTCTGGAGAGGAGGCCCGTAAGTCATGAGCTTATACTTGGAAATGATGGTTGTTTTCGCTATGATTGGTTTGTTTTGCTTTGGCGGTGGCTATGGAATTTTACCGTTTATTCAGGGCGAGGTAATTGGTCGGGGCTGGATGTCGGCGCAGGAATTTATTAATATTATTGCGGTATCAGAAAGTACGCCGGGGCCGTTGGGTATTAATGTAGCCACGTATGTAGGTTTTAAAATGGGTGGAATTGTGGGCGCTATTTTTTCCACAGTTGGCCTGATGCTGCCGGCTTTTTTTCTGGTCATGTTGGTAACGCGCGTGCTGCAGACAGAGAAAGGCGGGAAACTGTGGCAGCGGTTTACGGTAGGAATTCGTCCGGTGGTAGTAGGGTTGATTTTTTACGCGGCTTATTCGATTGCCAAAACCGTTTTGATACAGACTGGCGGGCAAACGATACAGCTTGATTGGCTTGGAGTTTTGCTGGCTGCTGTAGGCTTTCTGGCTATTCACAAATTTAAGGTGCATCCGGTGCTGTTGATTGGCACAGCGGCCCTATTGGGCGCTGTGTTTGCTGCCTGAGGGGAGTCATGTTCTTGCGCAAATTTATTTGACAACTTGTTGCGAATGTAGTAGTATATTAGCATACTAAAGCGTTACAAGCTGAAAGGGTGCAGGATATGTATCACAGTAAATTGGAAGATGAACAGGTTGACGGATTGTTTGCCGCGATGCAGCAATTAGAAACAAGAGAAGATTTTTATCGTTTTTTTGAGGATCTTTCTACTGTTTCCGAAATTAAAGCTTTGGCGCAGAGGATGGAAGTGGCCAAGATGCTAGATCAGGAACGAACCTATACAGAGATTGCCAATAAAACTGGTGCCAGCACGGCTACAATCAGCAGGGTAAAGCGTTGTTTGCATTATGGGGCCGACGGTTATCGTTTGGTGATAGAACGGTTAAAAACAAAAAATTTATTTTGATTAAATAAACAGATAGATGTCTGGAGGTTTTACAGGCATCTATTTTTATAGGTAAAATAGTTGTATATGTAAAAGAGGTGCGAGTTTGAAATGCAAGAAAGCCGATTGTTTCAGATTGTTTACTATCTTTTAGATCATGGGCAAGCCACAGCGGCAGAGTTGGCTGAAAAATTAGAGGTTTCAGTACGTACAATCTATCGGGATATAGATGTTTTAAGCAGCGTAGGTATACCTGTATATGCCGAACAAGGGCGGGGCGGCGGTATTCGTTTGCTGAATGATTTTATTCTGGAGAAAGCCATTTTATCAGCGCAGGAAAAGCAGGAAATCCTAGTAGCTTTGCAGAGTATGTCGGCTTTATGGCAACAAACCGACAGCCATGTACTGCAGAAGCTGTCGGCGTTATTTGCAGCGAAAACAGAGAGCTGGCTGGAGGTGGATTTTTCCCGCTGGGGCGACGAACGTCAGGACCAAGAAAAATTTGCGCTATTTAAGTGGGCCATTTTACACCGGCATGTGGTAGAGATTACCTATGTGGGAAGCAGAGGCCAACGGGGAACGCGTCGGATTGAGCCGCTAAAACTGCTGTATAAATCCAGTGCTTGGTATGTCCAGGCTTTTTGTCAGGAAAAGCAGGACTTTCGCCTATTTAAAATCAACCGTATTCTCACTTGTACTTTGTTGGAGGATATTTTTTCCGCCAAGCAGGTACCTATGCAAACTGTGGCGCAGGAAAACAGCCAGCGGAAAGTGGTGTTACATTTTGCGATGGCGGTGGCGTATCGGGTGTATGATGAATTTGCGCTGGAGCAAATTCAGATTTTGGAAGATGGCAGTCTACTGGCTGCGGCTGAGATGCCTTGCGATGGGTGGCTGATTGGCTATATTCTTTCTTTTGGTACGGATGTAGAAATTATAGCGCCGCAGGATTTGCGGCAAGCAGTTGTCCAGCAGGTGGAAAAAATTTATGCGCATTATAAAAGCTGACAGAGGATGTCAGCTTTTTTCTGTTATCATAAAGATATTATAAAATAGCAGAAGGGAGGAAGCGTGGTCATGCATTTTGTACAGGCAAAAAGTATTTTATCGGCTAAGAATGGCTTTAATCTCTATCGAGGATGTTCCCATGGCTGCATTTATTGTGATTCCCGCAGCCGCTGTTATCAGATGCAGCATGATTTTGAGGATATTGAGGTAAAGGCAAATGCTCTGGAATTGCTGGAGCAGGCGTTACAGCGCAAACGAAAACCCTGCATGCTTGGTACCGGAGCTATGACCGATTGCTATATTCCGTTGGAATTGGAATTACAGCATACCAGAAAAGCATTGGAACTGATTGGCCATTATAGATTTGGCGTGACACTGCATACCAAGTCCAATCGTCTTTTGCGGGATTTGGATTTGTTGCAGTACATCCATGGAAAAGCGAAATGTGTGGTACAGATGACATTAACCACCCTCGATGAACAATTGTGCAAGAAGGTGGAGCCAGGTGTTTGCACAACAAAAGAACGCTTTCAAACACTGTTAAAGCTGCGAGAGGTTGGTATTCCTACAGTGGTGTGGCTCAGCCCTATTCTGCCATTTTTGAATGATACCGCCGAAAATATCAATGGCATTCTGGAGTATTGCGCGGAAGCAGAAGTATACGGCGTGATTTGCTTTGGCATGGGGCTTACTTTGCGGGAGGGCAGCCGGGAATATTTTTATCAGCAACTGGACAAGCTCTTTCCTGGGTTAAAAGCCCGTTATATCAAAACCTATGGCAGGCAATATGAATTATCCAGCCCTAGGCAACAGGAATTGATGAATTTGTTTTATAGGCGTTGTCAGCAATACAATATGGTTTGTGATTATCGGCAAATTTTTACCTATTTGCGCACGCTGGACAGGCCGCAAAAGCAGTTGACGTTGTTTCCAGACTTATAAAGTTATGAGCTACAATTTTTCCAAAAGAAAGGCGGAAACGCGATGGCGTATGTTTTAAAAGCAGTGACAATCGAAACAGACAATACGGAACATGGTATGGAATGTATTAGACAATTATGGCAGGGTGTATGGACTGGTGTTTTTCCAGTTTTGTTTAACAAGAATGGAGACAGCAGGAAAGATGTTTTTCCGATAGCTTGTTATGGGAACTATCAGAGCGATGAAACGGGTGTTTATGATTTGACTATTTTAGCGGCAGACGAGACAACTATCTCGCAATTGGAAAGACAAGTGGCACAAGGTATTTATCAGAAGTATGAGGTGTCGGAAGTTTCTGGTGATGCAGAGCTTTGCACGCAAAAAGCCTGGCAGCAGGTGTAGCAGGCCCAGAAGGCAGGAAATATCAAGCGGGCTTTCACGGTCGACTATGAATATAGTATACCAGCTATGTATACAAGTGACGGTGTTGCTCACTGTGCGCTTTATATTTCAGTAGAAGGCTAACAGAAACGATGATAAGGAGTGATGGGAGTGGAATGGATTCAGGTAACAAAGGAAAATCTGGCAAAGGAGCATATTTGCTGTGCACTTACTAATGACGCAGATTGTCAGGTATTAGCCAAAAAAGCATGGTTAGCGCAGCGTTTTGAGGATGGTCTGGTGTTTTTAAAGGGAGATGTGCGCGGCAAGTGTTTTATCGAATATTTACCAGCAGAACGGGCTTGGGCGCCTATTGAAGCTGAGGGCTATTTGTATATCGATTGTTTGTGGGTGGCAGGTAAATATCAGGGTCAGGGTTATGCCAGGCAATTATTAGAGGCTTGCATTGCCGATGGCAAAGCCAAAGGGCGGACTGGGCTGGTGATTGTATCAGCGAAGAAGAAAAAGCCCTTTTTAGCAGATGCTCAATTTTTACTTCATCAGGGCTTTATGGTGTGTGATACTGCCACATCGGATTTTACGTTGATGTATTTACCTTTTGTCGGTAATGGGCTAATACCGCATTTCAAACCGCAAGTGAAACGGCCAATTGTATCACAATCAGGTTTTGTACTTTATTATAGTCAGCAGTGTCCTTTTACAGCCAAATATGTGCCGCTTTTAACCGCTGTAGCAGAGGCACATCATGTGCCGTTACAAGTGCGGCAATTCTGTACGGCTGAACAAGCGCAAGCTGCACCGACGCCGTTCACTGCATTTAGTTTATTTTATGACGGGCAATTTGTAACCCATGAAATTTTATCGGAGAAAAAATTTGTAAAACTGTTAGAGGAAAAGGGCTGGTGAGGATAGTTTAGGCTGTGTGATTTTTACAATTTATACTGACAAACAAAAAAGACAACTCCGAAACGAAGTTGTCTTTTTAAGCCGGTGATGGGACTCGAACCCGCGACCTGCTGATTACAAATCAGCTGCTCTG
>CABQBF010000020.1 GCA_902462325.1 uncultured Peptococcaceae bacterium | reverse complement strand
CTTCTTTTGTGTATTTCATGGTAAACCTCCTGTCCACATGGGACTATATTTTGTTTACACGTTGTAATCCTCATGCATAAATTATACCTCTTGACACAAATGGATTCCTGTGCAACAATTCTAATACTTCCTCTGCCCTGGATAAACGTTATGCAGGGGAAAACGATTTCGTTAAAAAGCAGGTGAGAGGATGGAAACCAATTCATATATCATTGATTTTTATAATCAGTATGATGAGGATAGCCGTTTAGCGGTCAAGCATGGAACTGTTGAATTTCTTACTACTATGCGTTATATCCAGAAGTATCTGAAGCCTGGCGACCGGGTGCTGGAAATCGGTGCGGGAACCGGCCGTTATTCCCATCAGTTGGCCCGCCGGGGATACGCTGTCGATGCAGTAGAATTGGTTGACCATAATATTGCGGTTTTTCGCAAACATACACTGCCGACAGAAGCCGTTACGGTGATGCAGGGCAATGCCTTAGATTTATCAGCGTTTCCGGATAATCAGTATGATATCGCCTTGTTGTTGGGCCCCTTGTATCATCTTTATCGTGAAGAGGATAAGCTACAGGCGCTGCGGGAGGCCATTCGCGTTACGAAAGTGGGCGGCGTTGTTTTTGCGGCTTATGTCATATCGGACGGCTGTCTGCTGGACGAAGGCTTTCAGCGCAGCAATATCAATGTAGCCGCCTATATTGAACAGGGTCTGCTGGATGGGGAAACCTTTGCCGCAAAATCGGAACCGAAGGATTTGTTTGAACTGGTGCGGAAAGAGGACGTTGACCGGCTGTTGGCGGTACTGCCTGTAACGCGGCTGCATTATGTGGCGTCGGACGGTTGTGCCTTGTTGCTGCGAGAAGCGTTGGATAAGATGGATGATGACACATTTCAATTATATTTGCGCTATCATTTTGCGACTTGCGAACGGGAGGATTTGCTGGGCGTTACCAGCCATGCCCTTGATATATTTCGAAAAGAACAGGTATAAAACGTGAGGTTGTATTTTCAGAGCGAGGTGTATGCAAATGATTCATTGTTTTCCGCCTATTGTAGATGAAAATTGCCGGGTTCTGGTGCTAGGCTCTATGCCCAGTGTGACGTCTTTAGAGCGGCAGCAGTATTATGGTCATAAGCAGAATTTTTTCTGGCCTATGATGTTTCAGATTTTTGAGGAGCCTTACAGTGACGATTATGCTGTGAAACGGCAATTATTGCTGCGTCACCATGTGGCGCTGTGGGATGTGTTGGCTAGCTGCGAACGGGAAGGCAGCTTGGACAGCAACATTACCGACGAGGTGTGCAATGCCATTCCCGCTTTATTGGCGGAGCATCCGGCAATCAAGTATCTGTTGTTTAACGGCGGCAAGGCCTTTCAAAGCTTCAAACGGAATTTTCCAGCGCTTTTGGAGCAGATGGATTATTACCAGATGCCGTCCACCAGCCCAGCCCATACGATGAAGCGGGCGCAGAAATTGCAAAAATGGCAGTTGATTCTTTCATTATGTCGATAAAAAAACTAGCATTTTTATCAGAAATGCGTTATACTATCTATAAACCATTGGATGTATGACTGAATGTGAAGGAGTGGATGGTTTATGAAGAAACAAGGGAATGAAACAAAAAGCGAAATGAACAAAAAAATCAGTGAAATTATGAAGACAGATGTGTACACCGTATCAGACGAGGCCACCATCAAGGAAGTGCTGCAGATGCTGGTAGAAAGCAAAACAAGCGGTCTGCCCATTGTAAATGCCAAGAATCAGGTAGTTGGCTTTATCAGCGACGGTGACATTATGAAGTTCATTGCCAAACAAAACCCGCGGATTATTGACATGACAAGCTTCATCACAGTCTGGTACGATACAGAATCTTTTGAAAAGAAACTGCACGATCTGATGGAACTGAGTGTGATGGAACTGGCTACCACTAAATTGATATCGGTCGATACTGATTACGACATTGATGAAGTGGCCAAAGTGCTAGGCGAAAAGAAAATCAAAAAGGTACCTGTGCTGGAGGACGGTAAGCTGGCTGGCGTTATCAGCCGGTCTGATATTTTGCGTTATATTCTGGGCGTTTATCTGGAAAAAGAAGCAGAAGCGGAAGAAAACTAAAAAATGATACAAAGGGCTGGCGGCTTAAGCGTCTGCTGTGGTGAAAAGCTGATGGAGTTTCAGTTTTCCCGACAGCATCGCTTGCTGGGGCAGCCCTTTTTGTTTTATAGCCATTTAACGTAAGGCGGCGTTTTGTGGAATTATTAGCTGCATGGCAGCGGGGACAAGCTCTGCTTCAAGCAATGTTGATGTGGTGATGTTGCCGTCATAGCCGGTGATAGTAGGTGTTTGCAGCGAAATTTGCACACTTCTGCATGTTTGGTAGTGGATAAAAGAGGCGCAGCTCTTTTTTTGCAGATAGGTGCCCTTCTGAAAGGGGCGCAGAAAGCGCAGCAGTGTAGGCCGTGATATTTGCTTACACAGGCAAACATCCATCAGACCGTCTTGTACAGAAGCTTGGGGCGCGCCGCGGAAGGAACCGCCATAGGTTTGGCCGTTGGCCAGCAGGGCGAACAGAAAGGCGCCGTCGATAGGCGGCTGGTCATCCAGCCGGATGGTCATGGAATAGCCCTGCAGGCGATAAAGAAAACAGTAAACTGCCGAGAGCAGATAAGCCTGTTTGCCGGAAACCAGCGGCCAGTTCTTAAAACGGTTCATGTTGTAGGCGATATCAGCGTCAAAACCGATATTGCAGACATTGGAAATATAGCGGCCATTGCAGCGGATTAAATCTAAAGGCACAGTTTTGCCCTGTAGTTGGGCAGATAAATCCAGCAGGCTGTCCGCTGGGAGAATGTTTTTGATAAAGTCGTTGCCGCTGCCGCAGGGAAAAATGCCGATGGGCGCCTGCCCGGCAGCGCCGTTGATAACTTCAAAAAAAGTTCCGTCGCCGCCGCAGGCAAAAATGCGAATATCCCGGTCTGCTTGCACAGCTTGGGCCGCCAGACGTTGTCCGTCGCCGGGGCAGGCTGTATAGAGAATTTGGTATTGCTCTGGGGGCAGAAGCAGTTGAATTTGTGATAGCAGGTTCTTTTGCAGTTTCCGCTTTCCGGCGGCAGGGTTGATAATAAAAATATATTTCATGGTAGGCGTCCTTTTTTCATAGATAGAGATAATTTTATAAAGTTGCCAACAAGAGGCTATTTGCATTGTAGCATAAAAAGGCCGCCAGGTAAAACCGTTCTGCTGGATTTAGAGCGCAAAATAGAGGATGAATGGCGTTTCTTGACAAAATCTTGATAAAAACAGGAAAGAAACAGCACCTGTACGGTTCTTTTTTGGCATATACTGCAAATAGGATTTCCAGTCATTGTGATCTAACGAAGGAGGCAAATGGCATGAACGTTTTGTTTTTTCTGACACCGAAGGAAAATGTGGCCTATCTTTATGAGGACGTTACGGTGCGGCAGGCTTTGGAGAAGATGAAGCATTATCAATACACAGCAATTCCGATTATCGACCGGGAGGGTCATTATATGGGCACGATTACCGAGGGCGATTTTTTATGGGGGATGCTGGAACGAAATGGCGCGACCTGGAAAGAGGCTGAAGGCTGGCGGTTGCGTGAGCTGCCGCTGCGCAGGGATAATCAGGCTGTGCAGCTGGACGCTGATATAGAGGATTTACTGCAATTGGCGTTACAGCAAAATTTTGTGCCGGTGGTGGATGCACACAATATTTTTATTGGAATTGTGACACGTAAGGATATTATACAGTATTTTTCGGTGCAGGCTTTTATGGAAGCGCAAAGCACCCAGCAGCAGTCTGATTTTAAATGTTTGCTGTCCAGCGCAATCTAGCGAATTATTTTATGCAAAGCAGCGACAGCCATAGAGGAAAGTTGCAAGAGGCAGAGCGAAAACGGAAGCGGTTATTGATGATGTCAAGCGAATAGTAAGCTGACAATGAATAAACTTCCGTATGATAGCTCTGCTTTTTTTCATATAGAAATAGCAATAGAGAATAAAGAATAGAGTATTAGAATTAAGATACACAAGGATATATTATTGATTGTTTTATATTTTTGATAAAAACTAAATATGATTATCTATATTTTTCTAAAAATGCTTATTGACAAACCGAGTTAGTTGTAGTAAAGTTATATACACAGAAGGGAAATATGCAGACAGTATGCATATAAAAAGTTCCTATGGCATGATAAAGGAGGGTGGTTCCTATGCCGTTGTCGATGGCTCCTCATGGGGAGGAACGCGTAATTCTCAAAATTACCGGACGGGATCATATTCAAAAGCATTTAGCTAATTTGGGTTTTGTAGTAGGGGAACCTGTTACTGTGATTTCTGAAATTGGCGGTAATATGATTTTGAAGGTGAAAGAAGCAAGAATTGCTTTAGATAAAACGATGGCAAGTCGAATCATGGTGTAAGCCATGATTTGTTTGCTGAAAAGTTAGTTTTTGCTAATGAATAAGTGGTAAAGGAGGTAATGGGTGTGAAGAACTTGCGTGAGATATCTTGTGGTAATAGCGCTAAGGTTGTAAAAGTACATGGTGATGGCAGTGTAAGACGCCGTATTATGGATATGGGGATTACCAAAGGCTGTGATGTATATGTACGCAAGGTTGCTCCATTGGGCGATCCGATTGAAGTTACCGTAAGAGGATACGAAATGTCTATCCGTAAAGCAGATGCGCAAATGATTGAAGTGGAATAATAGAAGGAGGCAGAATGAACAATGGGTTATAAAATAGCGCTTGCCGGGAACCCAAACTGTGGGAAAACAACCCTGTTTAATGCATTGACCGGGTCCAACCAGTTTGTAGGAAACTGGCCAGGGGTTACAGTTGAAAAAAAAGAGGGGAAACTAAAAGGACATAGTGACGTTGCCATTATGGACTTGCCAGGGATTTATTCCTTATCTCCATACACACTGGAAGAAGTCGTTGCCAGAAATTATTTGATTCATGAAAGGCCAGATGCAATTTTAAATATTATCGATGGTACTAATCTGGAACGTAACTTGTACTTGTCCACCCAACTGTTGGAATTGGGCATTCCAGTTGTAATGGCCGTTAATATGATGGACATTGTTGAAAAAAATGGCGACAAGATTAATATTAATGAGTTGTCTAAGGCTTTAGGCTGTAAGGTTGTTGAAATTTCTGCTTTGAAGGGAACTGGCATTAAAGAGGCAGCAGATTTGGCTGTACAGGCAGCAGCTTCTAAACAGGCTCCAACAATTGTGCATACCTTCGACCAGCAGGTGGAAGATGTGCTCGATAAAATCGAAGGTATGCTGGGCAGCGATGTGCCGCAAACACAACGGCGCTTCTTCGCTATCAAGCTGTTTGAACGGGATGAGAAAATCGGCAGCATGATGAAACAGGTTCCAAATGTAGAATCTTTAGTGGCTGCTTTGGAAGATGCAATGGATGACGATGCGGAAAGTATCATCACCAATGAACGCTATTCCTTCATTTCTTCCATTATCGGCAAATGCAGTAAGAAAGCGAAACGGGAAGGTCTGTCTATTTCTGATAAAATTGACCAGATTGTTACCAATCGCATTTTGGCGTTGCCAATTTTCGCTGCAGTGATGTTTGTTGTTTACTATGTTTCCGTTACAACAGTTGGCGCCTTTGTAACCGACTGGACCAATGATGTGTTATTCGGTGAAATTATTCCGCCGGCCATTGAAGGCTTACTGGTTGCCGTTGGCTGTGCTGACTGGCTGCAGGGCTTAATTCTGGATGGGATTGTTGCCGGGGTTGGCGCTGTGCTGGGCTTCGTGCCACAGATGCTGGTGCTGTTTATCTTCTTGGCATTCCTGGAATCCTGCGGATATATGGCCCGTGTTGCGTTCATCATGGACAGAATTTTCCGTAAATTTGGTTTATCGGGCAAATCCTTTATTCCGATGCTGATTGGTTCCGGTTGTGGGGTTCCAGGTGTTATGGCCTCCAGAACCATTGAAAATGAACGGGACCGCAGAATGACGATTATGACAACTACCTTTGTACCTTGCGGTGCAAAGCTCCCTATTATTGCGTTAATCGCAGGCGCTTTCTTTGACAATGCCGGTTGGGTTGCTTGGAGCGCTTATATTATCGGGGTTTTAGCCATTGTTTGCTCCGGTATTATGTTAAAGAAAACGAAGATGTTCGCAGGAGAACCGGCTCCTTTTGTTATGGAACTGCCAGCTTATCATATGCCAACTGTAGGCAATGTGCTGAGAAGCATGTGGGAACGGGGCTGGTCCTTTATTAAGAAAGCTGGTACCATCATTTTACTGTCCACCATCGTATTGTGGTTCTTGATGAGCTTCGGTTGGATAGATGGCAGCTTCGGTATGTTGGAAGCTGAACAGTTAGACAGTTCTATACTGGCTTCTATCGGCAGCGCTATCGCTTGGATTTTTGCGCCGTTGGGCTGGACCCAAGGCGGCGAAGGCTGGAAGATGGCAGTTGCAGCTATTACCGGTTTGATTGCAAAAGAAAACGTAGTTGCTACCTTCGGTATGCTGTATGGTTTCGCTGAAGTTGCAGAAGACGGTGCAGAAGTTTGGGGTAATCTGGCCAGCGTTATGACACCGATTGCCGCTTATGGCTTCCTGGTATTCAATCTGTTGTGCGCACCTTGCTTTGCAGCTATGGGCGCAATCAAACGGGAAATGAACAACACTAAATGGTTCCTGTTTGCAATTGGCTATCAGTGCGGTTTGGCTTACATCGTAACCCTGATTATCTATCAGTTTGGCACTTTGCTCACCGGCGGCGGCTTCGGTATTGGCACAGCTGTAGCGCTTATCGCTCTGATTGGGCTGTTATATATGCTGTTCCGTCCTGAAAAGAAAGAAAACAGTAGCAAAGGAGCTGTGCGGAGCGTATCGAATGCTATATAAGGAGGATCCCTATGGCATGGATTTTGAGTAATCTTGGTACAATTGTAGTAGGCTTGATTGTTCTTGTAATCGTGTATTTTGCCTTTCAGAGCGTCCGCAAGGATTTTAATTCGGGCGGTTGCAGTGGGTGCAGCGGCTGCGGCGGGAGTTGCAGTTGTTGTCATAGCAAAGCGCAAAATCATTCATAAGAAATTGCATATTTCTGGCTGGATGACAATCCATCCGGCCAGAAATATATTTTAAGTCTGAGTTAGCTTTGGGAAATAAAAATTAATATATGATTTGATTAAAAAATAAAATTTGGGAGGAGCATTCAATATGAGTAAATTGGTAATCATCGGTGGACATGACTGCATGGCTTGTAAGTATAAGGAATTGTGCAAGCAATATAACTGCAAAGCGAAAGTTTTTACCCAAGTGCCCAGCAATTTAAAGCAGCAGATTGGGAACCCTGATTTGGTAGTGCTGTTCACCAACACGGTATCACATCGCATGGTGAATTGTGCAGTAGCGGAAGCGAAACGGAAAAATATCAACATTGTGCGATGTCACACCAGCAGCGCAGCAGCTTTAAAACAGATTTTAGAAGCACAGACTGCAGGCTGATCGATATACAAAGCAAAATAAAAAATGACAGAAGGCGAATTGGGTGGAAGATAAATCAAATACGCTCTCCTTATCGCAGATGATGGTTCAAGCAATCTCTGCCACTAGGAGAGCGTATTTTTGTTGGCAAAAGTACGGTTATCTTCAAAAATTCCTGACAGGTTGACTACATGATTCGTAAATTACCTTGACATTTTCTTAACCATTGCGGCAGTAAAAGGTGTTATACTAAATGCGTGGTCGGGAAGTACCACAACTTATGCGGCAAGCGGTAACTGTGGAAAAGACGCCCTTCCTTTTCACAGCCGGTTCAAATCCGGGATGCCGCTCCACAATCTCTTTTATCCCCCTTATAGAGAGCTGTCTCGCCAGGACAGCTCTTTTTGTGTGTCTAATAGGCAGCTTTCGTTATTTTTTGCTGAATTGGGGCATAGGATGGAAGAAAAGGAGGAGGACAGAGATGAAACGAAAAGTTTTTTTGGGGCTGGGCGCCGGATTGATTTTATTTGCCGGGTTTTTAACCGGTGGCATCCTACATCAGTGCTGGCAGAATGTGTCTAGTCAAACAGCGGCCGCAGTGGAAAAAGAGGTGCCAATTTATTTTGTGGAAACCGATGAGAAAAAACTGGCAATTTCCTTTGATGCAGCCTGGGGCTGTGAGCGAACTGAAAAAATTTTAGAAACCTTAGAAAAATATGATGTGCAGGCTACGTTTTTTCTGACCAACATTTGGCTGGACGATTATCCGGAGATGGCAAAAAAAATTGCAGACGCCGGCCATGAAATTGCCATGCATAGCGTCACCCATCCCCATATGAGCCAACTCAGCGCAGAGGAAGTGGCGCAGGAATTAGACGGCAACTACCAGCGCATTGTAGAAGTGACAGGATATACGCCGCAGCTCTTTCGCTTTCCCTTCGGCGAATACGATAACCAAAGCATCAATGTTGTGCGAGAAAAAGGCTATTATCCAATTCAATGGTCCATCGACAGTTTAGATTGGATGGAGTCCAAAACGGCGGAGGACTTGATTGACAGAGTGACGTTGGGGCTGCATCCAGGCGCGATTATCCTGTGTCACAACAACGGCACTTACACAGCGGAAGCCATTGATGTGATTATTCCCTATGCCCAGGCGCAGGGCTATCGATTTGTGCCTATTGGAGAACTGATCTATCGAGGACAGTACCAGACTGACCAGCAGGGGATGCAGAAAAAACCTGCGGAACAACAGGAAGGTAGCGGCAGTCAGTAATGTTTGCAAAGTAGTATCAATATTTTATAGTATAGAAAACGAAAAGAAGCTGTTTTGTCCACCGATAGTGTGGAGCAGAACAGCTTCTTTAGTTGTACAATTCTTAAAATTCTGGCAAAGCTTATTCCAAACCCAGTGCCTGTTTGATGGCTTCTACGCCGCCCATGCGGGGAACGAAACGATACATTCTTTCTTTTGTTCTCATATTTTCTTTATAATAAAGCATCAATTTGGTGACGACCTGAAGGAGTTGTTCGTCGTCCAAATCTTTGGCCAGCACTTCGCCTAAACGGGCGTTTAAGCCCGAATTGCCGCCAATCTGGATGGTCCAGCCGGTACTTTTCTTGCCGAAAATGCCGATATCGCGAATGACACCTTCACCGCAAGCCAAAGGACAGCCGGAAATGCCGAATTTGAGCTTGGTTTCGATGCCCATCGGTTTTACCACATCATAAATTCGTTCAGCGATAGCCAAAGAATCCCGCTGACCCAACCGGCAAACTGCTTCGCCGGGACAGGCTTTGATATAATTTAAGCCAGTGCCTAAACCGTTGCCCGGCTCCATGCCCAGTTCTTTCCAGACAGCCTCTACATGTTCCGGTTTTACGCCCACCAAAGCGATGCGCTGCGCCGATGTAATTTTGATAACAGGAATTTCATATTTACGGGCAACAGCGGCGATTTTTTCCAAATCCTCCGGCGTCATCATGCCAAATTTGATTTCGGGGATTAGGGCCACCGTTTCTTTGTCTTTCTGCACAATCCCGCTGCGGGGAGATTCTTGAATCATGATAGAAACACTCCTTTAAAAATTGAAAAGTAAAATATAAAAATGTAGATAAGAAAGATTGCAGTAGGCCATACTAAAAATAATCTTTATTGTGAAATAATCTGCAAGCTTTATTATTATAATACTAAAATACTTTTTTTTGTGCAATGTATAATTTATAAAAAATGGTTGTGACAATGCCGCACATATGATAAAATAAATATCAAATTTGATAAACATTTTCTGTATTGTTTATTCATATTTAATTTTTTTGAGAAATTGGGAGGAATATTCATGGCAGGCAAAACTATGAAAACTATGGATGGGAATGCAGCAGCAGCCCATGTGTCTTACGCATTTACCGATGTTGCGGCAATCTATCCAATCACTCCATCTTCTACCATGGCTGAATTGATAGATGAATGGAGCGCGCAAGGAAGAAAAAATATTTTTGGACAACAGGTAAACGTTGTTGAAATGCAATCGGAAGCAGGTGCAGCCGGCGCAATTCACGGTTCTTTATCCGGCGGTGCGTTCACTTCCACCTATACGGCGTCTCAGGGCTTACTGCTGATGCTGCCGACCATGTACAAAATTGCTGGTGAATTTTTACCATGCGTATTCCATGTAACTGCCAGAACTGTAGCTACCCACGCTTTGTCTATCTTTGGTGACCAGTCTGATGTTATGGCTTGCCGCCAGACCGGTTTTGCAATGCTGGCTTCCAGTAGTGTACAGGAAGCAATGGATTTGGGTGCAGTTGCCCATTTGGCAACCTTAAAAGCCCGCGTACCATTTATTCACTTCTTCGATGGGTTCCGTACCTCTCACGAAATTCAAAAAATCGAAGTCTTGGATTATGACGATTTGGCTAAGCTGGTGGATATGGAAGCAGTGGAAGAGTTCCGTAAACGCAGCTTGAATCCAATGCATCCAAAAGTAAAAGGAACTGCGCAAAATCCGGATATTTTCTTCCAGGCTAGAGAAGCCGGCAACGTATATTATGAAAACGTTGTAGATGTTGTTGAAGAATATATGGGTGAAATCTCCAAGCTGACAGGCCGGGAGTATAAACCATTTAACTATTATGGCGCTCCAAATGCAGAAAACGTAGTAATCGCTATGGGTTCTGTCTGCGAAGCCTTAGAAGAAGTTGTTGATTATCTGAATGCCAAAGGGCAGAAAGTTGGTCTGTTAAAAGTAAGACTGTACCGTCCGTTCTCTGCTAAACATTTCTTAGCTGCAATTCCAGCTACCGTAAAACGGATTTCCGTACTGGACCGTACCAAAGAACCGGGCGCAATGGGCGAACCGTTATATGAAGATATCCGTAACGTATATTACGATATGGCAGAACGTCCATTGATTATCGGTGGTCGCTATGGCTTGGGCTCCAAGGATGTAACACCGGCCCAGTTGATTGCCGTATATGAAAATCTGGCTGCAGAAGTTCCAATGAATGGTTTCACCATCGGGATTGTGGACGACGTTACCAATCTGAGTCTGCCAGTGGGCGCACCGGTGGTAACTGCACCTGCCGATACGATTAGCTGTAAATTCTGGGGTTATGGTTCCGATGGTACTGTTGGTGCCAACAAGGACGCTATCAAAATTATCGGCGATAACACCGATATGTATGCCCAGGGCTACTTTGCTTACGACTCTAAAAAATCCGGCGGCGTAACCATTTCCCATTTGCGTTTTGGTCACTCCAAAATCCGTTCTACCTATCAGATTGACCAGGCCGATTACATCGCTTGCCATAAAACGAGCTATGTAAACCAGTATGAAATTTTAGAAGGATTGAAACCAGGCGGCACCTTCCTGCTCAACTGTCCGTGGGACGCTGCAGAACTGGAAAATGAACTGCCGGCTAAAATGAAAAAATATATTGCGGAAAATAACATTCAGTTCTATACCATCGACGCAGTAAAAATTGCTAAGGAAGTTGGTTTGAAAAACAGAATCAACATGGTTACCCAGACTGCTTTCTTCAAATTGACCAATGTAATTCCGTTTGAAAAAGCAACCGAACTGCTGAAAGCGGCCATTAAGAAAACCTATGGCAAAAAAGGCGACGATATTGTGAATATGAACTATGCGGCTGTAGATAAAGCAATCGAAACCCTGCATAAAGTAGAAGTGCCAGCTTCCTGGGCCAATGCTACAGACGAAGCAGCCGTAAAAGGCGGATGCCCGGCAACGCCAGCATTCATCAAAGAAGTGGTACAGCCAATGAACGCCCAGCAGGGCGACAAGCTGCCAGTCAGCAGCTTCTCCGGTCGGGAAGACGGTTCTTTCCCAATGGGTACTTCCCGTTATGAAAAACGCATGATTGCCATTGATGTTCCACAGTGGCAGCCAGAAAATTGTATCCAGTGTAACCAGTGCTCTTATGTTTGCCCACATGCCTGCGTACGTCCATTTGTGTTGAACGCAGAAGAAGAAGCCAACAAACCGGAAGGTATGGTTACCATTAAAGCCAACGGCAAAGAATTTGAAGGCATGACCTTCCGTATTCAAGTTAGCCCGATGGATTGTACCGGCTGCGGCAGTTGCGTCAGCGTATGCCCAGCTAAAAATAAAGCACTGGTATTCCAGAATGTAGAAGAAGCTGTAGCAGAACAGCGTGCAAACTGGACTTATGCAACCCATAAAATTTCCAATAAATCCGATTTGGTAAATGTGAAGACACTGAAAGGCTCCCAGTTCCGTCAGCCATTGCTGGAATTCTCCGGCGCATGCGCTGGTTGTGGGGAAACACCATACGCCAAACTGGTTACCCAGTTGTTCGGCGATCGTATGGTAATTGCCAATGCAACAGGCTGCTCCTCTATCTGGGGTGCATCGGCTCCATGTATGCCATACTGCACCAACGCACAGGGCAGAGGTCCTGCTTGGGCCAACTCTCTGTTTGAAAACAACGCGGAATTTGGCTTAGGGATGCTGAAAGCCCATCAGCAGTGCCGTGAAAAACTGGCTGTTCTGATGGCAGAAGCTTTGGAAGCAGATATTGCGGCAGAAGCCAAAGAAGCAATTCAGTTGTGGTTGGATAACAAAGACAACTATGAAGAAAGCAAGAAAGCAACCGATTTGCTGTTGCCAATGCTGCAGGATGCAGAAGCACCGGCATTGCAGGCAATCAAAGTATATGAAGACCACCTGATTAAACGGTCTCAGTGGATTTTCGGCGGCGACGGCTGGGCTTACGATATCGGCTACGGCGGTTTAGACCATGTTTTGGCTTCCGGTGAAAATGTAAACGTATTGGTATTTGATACCGAAGTTTACTCCAACACAGGCGGTCAGGCTTCGAAAGCCACACCAACCGCAGCAATCGCCAAATTTGCTGCCAGCGGCAAACGCTCTAAGAAGAAAGATCTGGGCATGATGAACACGGCTTATGGCAATGTTTATGTAGCGCAGATTGCTATGGGTGCCAACATGAATCAGGCTATCAAAGCCATTACCGAAGCAGAAGCTTATGACGGTCCATCTCTGATTATCGCTTATGCAACCTGTATCAACCATGGCATTAAAGGCGGCCTGAGCAACCCAATGAGCCAGATGAAGAAAGCGGTAGAATGTGGTTACTGGCATCTGTGGAGATACAATCCAGAATTAAAAGCAGAAGGCAAGAATCCGTTTATTCTGGACTCCAAAGAACCAAATTCCGATTTGTTCCGTGATTTCATCAACACCGAAACCCGTTACACCTCTTTGGTCAAACTGTTCCCAGAAAAAGCCGAAGAACTGTTTGAACAGGCAAAACAGAACAGCATTGAAAGATATCAGACCTATGTGGAAATGGTGAATAAGCAATAGGTTTTTATGGAACAATTGCATAAATAACTGGATTTCCAGTATACAGAAAAAGACACAGAGTCATAACTGAAATGGCTCTGTGTCTTTTCTTTTTGCTATAGTTTGATTTTTTGTTATCCTTCGATTTTATTTGCTACCCTTTGCCCTATCCCTCCGTGTACCCGACTATTTGCGCATTCGCACAGAAAAACGTGCTTTAGACACGCTTCAAGCGTTGGGCATCGGACAATTTTTTGCCTGTTCGTCTTTGTCAGACTAGGACAGTCTGCAAAATTATCCGCGCCTCACCAGAAAGGCGTGGGGCGCAAGTCGGAATTTGAGCGAAGATAGCGGGGATGGAACTCATAGAAGGGTAAGGAGTGCATTGTTTCCTTTTGCATTCTGTGTGGTAGATACGTTGTGACACTGCTATGATAGTGTAACGATTCGCTATACCGTTGGCTACTGTTATCTTCTGGGCTTTATATGATGCTTTGTTTTGGGGTCGGTGAATTGCCGACTCCTCGTAACAGGCAATGCAGGGTAGAAATATGTCGAACGAATTTTCTTGAAAGTAGAGAAAATATTTTTTCTGGCAGTGGAGGACGCAGATATTTTTTTGACTGACTAGGCGGCTTGCAAATTTGTGCAGCGCGACGTACTAGCGGTACGTAAGCAAGCAAATTTGCAAACAACGACGTCAGGCAGAAAAATAACAAGTCCTTGCGCGGCGATGTAGTTGTTTATTTATAGCTCCCAACCAAACGCTTACAAGTAAGAACGGAAGGGAGGCGTGTATGCATGGATGAAATGATTACAGCTTATTATGTAGCCTACATTGTCTTTTTGTGTCTGTCCAGTATCCAGGTTGTAGTTGACCTAGTGAAAGGCTGGCATAAACATATGCGTTCCTCGCGCCAAAAGCGCAATAAGGGGAAATGAAAACGAGGACTAGCGTCTCACCACCAATGACTCGCTAGTCCTCTTGTCAAAACCCCCTGAGCAATGCCATGTGGCAGCTCATATAGTAATTATAGTTTAACATCACAGTTTTTATGTGTCAAGGGATTTGGAAATATTTGCATAGAAAGAAATCTCAGAACTGTTCTGTTAGGTAAGCGGCAGAACAGTTCTTTTTCCTTTTCGTAATTAGGGAACATGTTTCACGTGAAACATGTTCTGCTGCCTGCTGATTCTGTGTGTTCGGCTGGTTCCAAAAGTGATTTCCGTGATTTGCTACAAAAGCTGTATCAATCGTTTATGAAATATGCTATAATATCAAAAATATTTGTTTTTATTGATGATACATTTTTACAGGAGGTGTATTTCAAATGAAAAAACTGTTTCTTTCTTTTTCTTTTTTCGTGATATTATTTGTTGTGTGTGGTTGTCATGATGCCAATTCAAACCAGATGACCGATATTGAACCATGGATTACCTATGACGATATTGTGATAGGCAGTACAACCCTTGAAACGGTAGAAACTTTGCATGGACAACCAAGCGATAAAGATGTTTTTGGTGAATCTGTGCAGGTTGTATATTATGAAGGATATCATCTCATAGTGGAAGACAATAAGGTAAAAACGATCATCATTGAAAATGATACTGCACCGCTGTTATGGAATGAAATTTCTGTTGGAAGCAGTCTTGATACGTTATTATCGATACTTCCGATTACGCCTATAGAATTGGAATATGATATTGCTTTTCCACCATCAGAGCTTCCAGAAAAAACAGAGGAACCGTATGCAGTCTTATCTACAGCCTTTGAAGAAAATACTTCTAAGGTAGCTGATAAACAACTTGTTTTTGTGATTTCTTCGCAATATAGGATTACATTTCAAATTGATACAGAACGGGATACGATAACTGGAATATCGTTAAATAGTGCGTAATCTTTTTTTCAGATCTGGGTTATTGCGCAAGATAGCGAGCCATCATCATGGAATTACTCCGTGTACGTCAAACAGAATGAAATTAACGATGTACAAAAATTATTGAGTAATTGTGAAAATACATTGATACTTTATTAATTGGAAAATCTTTAAGATACGAAACGCAATTAACTGGTTTTTTGGAACAATGTATCAATGGAGGAACGTGATATGACGAGAAAATGGTCAAAAGTTCTATATGTACTATTTTTAGTATGGCTTATTTGGCGGATGTATAGCTTGAGTTTCCCAACACCAATACCAGAGAATCAATATATGCTTACCAAAGAGTTTAGGGGAACTATCATATCCTATGAACAAACAGCAGCAGGATTACAGTTTGAACTGGATTCTTTTTCAGGTATAGATGGGGAACCTATAAAGCTTGTAATTACAGAACGAACAATACGGACTGATAAAGAAATTGAAACACGGCTTAAAAACTGTGAAATTGGTTTAGTTGTACGGGTATGGGTGGAGTATCAACAAGGAACTGTGGAAGATGAACGGTATGGTCCGTTTCCAGTGTTAGATTTTTGTGAATTTCAACCTGATTAGCTTCGCATAATGCTGATTACGCGAACATGATTATTCATGATTGGCCATGATATACGAATCTGATTTTCAGAATGGTATCATGGCCAATTTTATTTTGCTTTCCTCTAAATGCTGTGGAACTGGTAACGATGTAGTCGTTTGCAGTCTCTTGACAACAGCAACTGGCTGTAAATAAAATAATGCAGAACCGCACAGGGTAATCGCTTTTGATTGCGCTGTGTTTTTATTTGTAAACCATAATTTCTCCTTAGTAGTTGACAAATATCTTGAAAGGAACTATAATAAGTTAACTTTTTTATTAATTGGAGGTTAACATGACAACACAGTATCGCAAAACGACAGCCTTATTATTATGTGCCTTATTTACAGCTTTGGTGGCGGTAGGGGCGTTTATTCGCATTCCGGTGCCGTTGGTTCCTTTTACGTTACAGTTTTGGTTTACAACCATGGCGGGCCTGTTGTTGGGGCCTAAGCTAGGCGCGCTGAGTGTATTGGTTTACGTGCTGCTGGGATTGGTGGGCGTGCCGGTATTCACCCAAGGCGGGGGACCGGGCTATGTATTCCAGCCCACCTTCGGCTATCTATTGGGGTTTATCGTCGGCACCTGGCTGACAGGCCAAATCGCCTGGGCCAAGCGGGAGCCTGATGTCAAATGGCTGCTGTTGGCGGCGTTGGCTGGTTTGCTGGTGGTGTATACTTGCGGTACGGTCTATTGTTATTGGATTAGTAATTTTGTGCTGGGCAATTCTATTACCTTCTGGCCGCTGATGGTCACCTGTTTCTTTTTGCCGTTGCCCGGCGATTTGGCCTTGTGCGTGGTCAGCGCCCTGTTAGGGAAACGGTTGCTGCCGCGGATACGGGATTTGCAGAGCCGTTGATTGTATGAAGTTGTGAAAAATCATCAGGAAACGAGGAATTGAGATGGAAGAGAGACTGCAGCGATTAGAACAATACAAACAAACTGTATTGCAGGGGAATTTATTGGAGAAAGCGGAGGCTCTGGAATTGGCCCAGTTGCCGTTGGAACCATTGTGCCAGGCGGCCGATGCAATTCGGCGGGCCTTTTGCGGCAACGCCTTTGATTTGTGTACCATTATCAACGGCAAAAGCGGCCGTTGCTCAGAAGACTGCAAATATTGCGCCCAATCGGCCTGGTATCACACCACGGCGGAAAGCTATCCGCTGTTATCGACGGAAACACTGCTGGAACAGGCTGTCTATAACGATAACAAAGGAGTGCCCCGTTATTCCATTGTCACATCGGGGCGCAGCCTGAACCAGCAGGAGGTGGACCAGGTATGCGACAGTATCCGCACCATTAAACAGAAAACGAAAATTTCGGTGTGCGCTTCCTTTGGCTTGCTGCATGAGGCCCAGTTTCGTCAGTTAAAAGAAGCCGGCGTCAGCCGCATTCACAACAATCTGGAAAGCTCCCGTCAGTATTTTGCCAGTGTTTGCACCACCCATAGCTATGATGATAAACTGGAAGCCATTGCAGCGGCCAAACGGGCCGGTTTAACGGTGTGCAGCGGCGGCATTATGGGATTGGGGGAAACCATGGAGGACCGTATTGATTTGGCGTTAACGCTGCGGGAATTGGGCGTGAAATCCATTCCAGTGAATTTGCTCAACCCCATTGCCGGTACCCCCTATGAAAATAATAAACGCTTGACCAATGACGATTTGTGCCGAATTGTGGCTGTATTCCGCTTCTTACTGCCCGACGCCTTTATTCGTTTGGCCGGCGGACGGGGACTGCTGCCGGATAAAGGGCGGCGTTGTTTTTGCTCCGGCGCTAACGCGGCTATCTCCGGCGATATGCTCACCACCAGCGGCATTACCATTGAACAGGATATGCAGCTTTTGCGGGAATTACAGTATGAGGTGGTGCAGGTGCATGACTAAGGGTTTATTTATCTCCGCCACCGGAACCGACGTAGGCAAAACCTATGTAACGGCGCTGTTGGTGAAAGCCTTGCGGCAAGCCGGTTATGAAGCCGGCTATTACAAGGCTGCGCTGAGCGGCGCAGTGCCGAGTGCCCAGGGCTTAGTGCCTGGCGACGCCCAATATGTCTGTCAAGCAGCCGGTATTCCGGAGGAACCTTCCCAAGTAGTCAGTTATATTTATGAAGCAGCCGTTTCGCCCCACTTGGCTGCCCGATTGGAAGGCAATCCGCCGGAGTTGGATAAGATTGTACAGCATTATCGGCGCTTAGGGCAGCGCTATCCCTATCTGACCGTAGAGGGCAGCGGCGGCGTTGTCTGTCCGCTGCGGTATGACGAACAGCGGCTTATGCTGCTGGATGTGATACAAGCGTTAGAGGTGCCAGTACTGCTTGTGGCCGACGCCAAGCTAGGCAGCATTAACGCCGTTGTACTGACAGTGTCCTATTTACAGCAGCGGCAGGTTCCCATCGCCGGTATCATTCTCAATCATTTTCAGGCTGGCGATACCATGGAAGAGGACAACCGCACCATGATGACCGCGTTGACCGGCGTACCTGTATTAGATGTGCTGGCAGACGGAGAACAGGCGCTGCATCTTTCGGCAGAAGAGATATTGGCGTTGTATGCATAGATTTTTGGCCCACGCTGGTCTTTTTTTCCTTTTGGGAGCGTTGCTTAGAAAAGACTTTGTGGAAAGCAAAAAAGCAAGAAGCAAAACAAAATCGCTACAGCTCTATTGGTTGAGAAGAAAACCGGCGTTTTGGCTGTATTTTGTACCCCCCTGTTAGAGTGCAAAATACAAAAACACTGGCAAAGAGAAAAATGAGAGCAAAAAAGAAGGCTGAAACGCAGACAGCAGCATGAAACCCGAAAAAGGAGCCGGTGAATCGCCGACCTCTTGTAAGAAAAAGGTTCAGAAAAAGGCAGTAACGGTGTAACCAATCGCGATACCATTGCTGAAAGAACACTTCTTCAAATCCGACAGCCTAACGGCCAGCGGACAGCTTTCAGCGCATTCGCGCAGAAAACCGCGCTTCAAAAGCGCTAGCGGCGGCTGTCCCTGCAACGTATCTGCCGCGTAACATACAAACAGCAAAAAAATAATAAAAAAGAGGAACCAACCATGAATCGTACAACAGAAAATCTCATTCAAAGTGATTTGCAGCATATTTGGCACCCATGTTCTCAGATGAAGGATTATGAATTGCTGAAACCGGCGGTGATTGAGCGGGGGCAGGGCGTATGGCTCTATGACCGGGACGGCAAGGCTTATTTGGATATTGTCAGCTCCTGGTGGTGCAATTTATTAGGCCATTGCAATCCCACCATCAGCAATGCCATCCGTGAACAGTTAGGCAAGCTGGAACATGTCATTTTCGCCAATTTCACCCATGAGCCAGCCATTACGCTGTGCGAACAGCTGCTGAAAATTTTACCGGCGGGGCTGAACAAATTTAATTTTTCTGACAACGGTTCGGCTGCGGTGGAGTGTGCGCTGAAGATGAGCTTTCAATATCAAAATCAGACGGGCCATCCGGAAAAAACACGGTTTTTCTGTCTGTCCGACGGTTATCACGGCGAAACCATCGGCGCATTGTCGGTAGGAACGATGGATTTGTATGCCAAGTTATATCAGCCCATGCTGATGGATACCATTCGCATTGAAGCGCCCGATTGCTATCGCTGTCCGTATGGGAAATGCCGGGAGCATTGCAGCACCGAATGCTTTGTAAAAGCGGAGGAAGCCTTTGCCCAATATGCCCAGCAGTGCTGCGCCATGATTGTGGAGCCGCTGTTGCAGGGCAGTGCTGGCATGCGCATGTATCCGGCTCAGTATTTGCAAAAATTGCGTAAGCTGTGCGACCAATATGGTGTGCTGCTGATTGCCGATGAAATTGCCACTGGCTTTGGCCGTACCGGTAAGATGTTTGCCTTTGACCATGCCGGCGTCAGCCCCGACATTATGTGCCTGTCTAAAGGCTTGACCGGCGGCTATCTGCCTATGGCGATTACGGTGACCACCGACGAGGTGTACAATGCCTTTTATGCCGATTACAACGAAGGTAAGGCTTTCTTGCACAGCCACACCTATAGCGGCAATCCCTTGGGCTGTGCGGCTGCGCTGGCAGTACAGAGCTTATTGCAGGACGGCAGCATTTTGGAGCAGGCCGCGGTGCGGGCCCAATATTTGACGGAGCAGTTAAATCAGGCGCTGGGCAATCATCCTCATATCGGGGAAATCCGCCATTTGGGATTAATTCACGCCATGGAGCTGGTGGTGGATCGGGACACCAAAGAAGGCTATGACAGCAGTTTGCGAATGGGCTATCAGATTTATAATAAGGCGCTGGAAAAGGGGCTGTTGCTGCGGCCTTTGGGCAATGTGCTGTATTTTAATCCGCCGCTGATTATCAACGAAGCGGAAATTGATCAGGCGGTGGCCTGGTGTAAAGAAGCGGTAGAAGAGGTTTTGGGGAAATAGAAATATCAATATAACTGTCAATAGTACAAAGAACTGTCAATAGTACAAAGAAAAAAGAGTTGGTTTCCTGCCAGACTGTGGAAACCAGCTCTTTTTATACGGCTAAATGTAATTGATTGAGCTGCCCCTGATAACGCAACTGTAATTGGGGCAGATAAAGAAAATCGCCGGGCTGCACCAGCGAGGCCGCTTTGCTAAATTCCAATGCGCCGCTTCTTTGCAATAAATCGGCCACAAACTGGGAGCAGAAATAATGATACCGGCGCTGATAGGCAAATTCCAGCTTGCAGAGCACCACGCCCAGACAGTTGTAATGATAAATGTCGGCGGTGTATTGCATGAGCAGGATGCGCTGTTTGATTTGCTGATATACGGTTAACGGCACCTGCAGCTCGTATAAGGCGCAGGGCATCTGGTGAAAGCGGCGGAAAACGCCGCATTGCAAATCCTCCTGGACAAAACCGGCAGGAAACATAAAGAGATCGCTTTTTCGTCCGAAGCTGTAAAAATGCTGCAAATCAGCGTCCAGACAAATCGAAACATGGGTATAATCCTCGTCTGTTAGCAGATGAATCAGGCGGGAAAAATAGGTGTCGGAACGGGTAAGCAGAATATAAACCGAGCGGTATTCCTGCTGGCTACTGAAAAAATGCGGCATACGAACAACTCCTTCTCCGTGTTGCCAGAGATTGGGAGATTAGGCCAGGAAGAAGAAATATCCTAACACAATCATCCCCAAGATAATGCGATAGTATCCAAAGGCTTTGAAATCGTTTTTCTTGATATAGCTCATCAGGAATTTAATGGCCAAAATCGATACCACAAAGGCTACCACCATGCCGGTAAGCAGGATAATGCCTTCGGCCATGGTAAAGCTGAGTCCAAACTTGAGCAATTTGATAAAGCTGGCGCCGAACATCACCGGAATAGCCAGATAAAAGCTGAATTCGGCAGCAATATAGCGGGAGGTTCCCAATAAAATACCGCCCAAGATGGTGGAGCCGGAGCGGGAGGTGCCAGGAATGAGCGACAGCACCTGAAACATCCCGATGGCCAGCGCTAGCTGCCAGGTTAGCTGGGAAAAATCATTGACTTTTGGTTTGCGGTGTTTGTTGTAATTTTCAATGACGATAAACAGGACGCCGTATAAAATCAGTGTAATGGCTACCGTTTGATAATTATAGAAATGCTCGTTAAACCAATCGTCCAGCGGAATACCGATGACAGCGGCGGGAAGCACTGCCAAAATCACCTTCATCCAGAGCAGCCAGATGTCTTTTTTAATCCAGCCGTTTTGCGGCGAACAGAAGGGCCACAGCTTGCGGAAGTACAGCACGACAACGGCCATAATAGCGCCTAACTGGATAACTACGTTGAACATTTCTAAAAATTGGGGCGAAACGTCCAGCGTTAAAAATTGCTCGGCCAAAATCATGTGGCCGGTGCTGGATATAGGCAGCCATTCGGTAATCCCTTCTACAATGCCGATGAGAACCACCTTAAACAATTCAGAAAAAAAGTCAGTCATGATATGCAGTCTCCTGTTTTTGATAAAATTTTGGTATCTGTAACAAGTACCGTTGTTATGATACTTGATTGACCAGAATTTATCAAGAGTAAAATGGATGTTCTTACAAAATTTATAAATTCTTTATAACATGTTAACATGTCGATTAAAAAAAGAGAAGTCAAAGTATGGTAAGCTTGTTTTTGACTTCTCTTTTTGCAGTTTCGGCAAAGACTGCCGTTAGTTTAAAGAGCTGCGGATATCTTCAATCTGTTGCTGCAGCATTTCGATTTGTTCCTCTTTCTCCATCAGTTGTTCTTCATATTGCTGCTGCAGTTCGTTGATTCGGGTTTCATAGGACTGCTGCTGCTCTTCCCATTGGGTTTGCCGCTGTTCTTCCAATTCTATGAGCTGTTCCTGATACTGTTCTTCCATGGTTTGCATACGCTCTTCATAATCGGAGGCCATTTCGCTGGCGCGATTTCGTTCTTCGTTGAGCTTAAAGTTTTTGGCCTGGGCTTCGCTCATCAACAAAGTAACCTTGACGGGCGGCAGATTGTTGATGATATAGCCTTCCTTGGCGGCTTTCAGCATCAATTGGAACGATTCCAGATCGCGGCCTTCCAGGTAAAGCTGATAGTAGTTGGAATTCTCCTGCGTCACTTTTGTCAGGTGGTAGTTGTACAGGCCTTTGGGTCCTGTGATTTGTACCAGCACCTTATCTTGCAGACTGTTGTCAATTTGTACGTCATAATCGCTGTCGTACCAGGGATAGTAATCCAATTTGAACTGTCCGCTGCCGCTTAACGGCGCTTCTAGGGTTTCTGTAGTTATTTCCACCATTGGCAGGGCGGCGTCTGAGAAATTGGTACGATAGTCGGCGGTTTTATAGTTGCTGATTTCAAAAATAGAAATACCGCAGCCCAAGCCGATAAGAATCACGCCGATTAAAGTAAGGGCCAGATAAATTTGTGTGGATTTCTTCATGCCTTCGCACCTCCGATGCCAAATACGAATTGAATGAGCAAGGCAGTCACTACAATGGCTACAAGGGCGCAGCCCAGCACGATTAGGAAAGGACCGATGATGCTATAGCCCATCACCACAAAGACGAAAGCGGTGGCGGCGCCGGCAATGAGACCTAAAGCGGAGCAGGCTGCAAATAATAGAAAGAAGAAGCCCACAAAGCGGCAGCACCAGACGACAACCTTCATGCACAGCGCGCTTAAAGAAATATCGGGAAAAGGAATTTTAAACGATTCTTTCGTTTCTGCGCCTTTCTTTTCAGCCAACCGCAGTTCTTTCGATTGGGCCGCTTTTACGCGCATACGGGCGATGGCTTCGCCGGCGGCGTTGCTGGCATAGTTCTTAGCGCCGTCAAAATCAAAGTTGAAGGCTGGCTCCGCGTTATAGCTGTTATAGGTGGTTGGCGGGTCCAGCGGCCGATAGTTGATGAGAATATAGCGCTTGATAAAGAAAATAATCAGATAGATGGTGAAAGCCATGTAAATGAGATACAGGCATAATTCAAGCAAGTGATAGACCGCACGGCCGATGGAGCCGCCGAAAGGCAGCGTATAGACCAAAAAGCTGTGCAGCAGACTGCAAAACAGTGCGCCGACCGTATAGAGCGCGCCTAAAAAAATTCCCAGGCCGCAGAGCCGTAAAAAAGATTGAAACAGACTTTTCTTGTCCATTTGACATAACGATTCAAAGGTACTGCTTAAAAAGTGAGCGCAGCTCTTGACGCCGTAAGTGATGTTGGCGGAAAAATGATTTTTCGGTTGATAATCGGTGTTGAGGTGATAAGCCTCCAGCAGTTCTTTAATCAATTCCTCCGGGTCACCAAAGTCGGCAATGGCTTCTTCTTCGGATAAGCCGGACTGCATTTTCATTTCGATGTGCTGTTCATATTCGCTTAACAAATCGGCTCGCTCGTCGTCATTGAGCACCATCAGCCGTTGTTCCAGCAAGTTTAGAAACTCGTTTTTGGTCATGGGGAATCACACTCCTTGATAAATTTCGTCACGCTTTCGTTAAATTTGAGCCATTCTTCTTTGAGCTCGTCCTTATAAATAGTTCCTGATTTTGTAAGATGATAATACTTTCTTGGCGGACCTTCTGAGGATTCGCGCAGATAGGTTTCAAAATATTTTTCATTGGTCAGCCGCTTTAAAAGCGGGTAGATGGTACCCTCATTGACTTCAATGATTTTAGAAACCTCGCTGACAATTTCATAGCCGTACATGTCATTCTTGGCCAGAGAAATGAGTACAACCAATTCCAGGACGCCTTTTTTGAATTGAGCATTCAAATCAGCCACCTCCTTACAGTTGATATGTTATACCAATTACTTTGCATTGTCAAGTACTGAAAAAAGAATAGTACTAAATTTTTTCTGATAGTGAGAATTAGAAAGGGCGTTGTACTTAAACCGGCAGGCAAAAACATAAACATAAAGCCGAATTCTGTCACATAGGTATAAATAAGAACGGATGTAAAGGCGGGAAGCAAAATGAAAAATAAATTTCTGCAGGGTACGGTGATTTTGCTGCTGACTAGCGTGCTGTTGCGGGGGTTGGGCTTCGTGTATCAGATGCTGGTGGTGCGTTTTGCCGGCACAGAATCGGTGGGATTGCTCAATATGAGCTTTCCCTTTTATATCATGCTGGTGGTGTTGGCTACAGCCGGTATGCCGGTGGCTATTGCCAAGCTGACGGCAGAGTATGTGTCACGGGGACGGGAAGAACAGGTCTCTGCCATGATGCGGACTGCTTTTTTATTGGTGGGCGTTTTGAGTTTGCTTTGTTTGGCAGCGGCGCTGCTGTTGGTACCCCATTTGTTTCAGATGTTGGGAACAGAAGAACGGGTAGCCCGCTGTTTTTATGTTTTGGTGCCGGGCATTGCCATTGTGCCGTTCACCTCGGTGATGCGGGGCTATTTTCAGGGGATGCAGCAAATGCTGTATCCATCTTTGGGGCAGGTGGCGGAACAGCTCATTCGGGTGGGCTGCGGATTGGTGTTTATCATTTGGCTTTGTCCCCATGATGTGATTGCGATGGGGTTGGCAGCGGCAGCCATTGCCGGTGAATTGGGCGGCTTTTTGCTGTTGTTTGGCTTTTATCTTTACAGCCGCCGCAAACAAAACCGACAGGCTGGCGGAAGCTTCCGCAAGGGCGCTTCAGTGTTGCAGAGTTTATTGGCTTTGGGGCTGCCCACCACGTTTACTCGGTTGACCAGCAGCGTGGATATGGCCATTGAAGCCAGTTTGGTGCCCTTTTGTCTGATGATGGTCGGGTATAATGCCAGTCAGGCCGCCGCTGTTTACGGGCAGTTTTCCGGCGTAGCGGTCAGCTTGGTGACCATTCCTACTGTATTAACCGGCGCTTTGGCTACTGCGCTGATTCCGGCTGTTTCTGAGGCAGACGCTTCCCGGCAGAAGCAACAACTGGAGCAGCGCTGCCGTCAGTCTGTCAGCATTACCTGGATGTTCAGTCTGCCGGTCATTTTGGTGCTGTATGTCTATGGGGAGGAGCTGGGGCAGATTTTATTCAAAATCAGCGGTTTGGGCGAAATGATGCGGACTCTTTCCTTTGGCGCTGTTTTTATGTATTTGGAGCAGACGATTGTGGGAATTTTACAAGGTTTGGGGCAGACTAGAACTGTTTTTATCAATAATTTTTTAGGCTCGGCGGCAAAATTGATTGGCATGTATTATTGTATCCGCACTTTGGGTTGGGGCAGCAACGGCATTGCTGGCGGCATGGTGCTGGGCTACGGCTTGCAATGTCTGTTGAATTTGGCGATGCTGGCCCGCAAGGTGCAGTTTGCTTTGAGCTGGAAGGAAATGCTGCTGCCAGTGGTGAGCAGTTTTTTTATGCTGTGGGTGATTCGGCTCTGCGCGTCGGTCTCTGCGGTAGGTTTATTATTGGCGATGGTGGCTGGAGGCGTTAGCTATCTTTTGGTATTGTTTGCGACGGGGCAGCTAACTCTTTTTTGGGATGGCTTCAGCAGAGGAGAACAACGGAATTGACAGCAATTTGACAACTTTTTTTCTCCATGGAATTGTCTGGTTATCTAATCTGTGATACAATAAAAAAGTATGTAGAAACGGAGGGTAGTATATGGTTGAATCGTTGGTAGATTGGTTTACGTCTGTTTTTGCAGATTTGCTGCCGGGCGAACTGGTCATTTTTCTGTTGTCCATGCTGCCCATTTTGGAACTGCGGGGCGGTTTGATTGCGGCGGCATTGTTGGATATTCCGTTGGTGGAAGC
>CABQBF010000019.1 GCA_902462325.1 uncultured Peptococcaceae bacterium | reverse complement strand
GGTGCATCAGGTGTGCAAGGCAGTGCAGGTGCCGGTGATGGGCCTGGGCGGTATCAGCACCTGGCAGGACGCCGTAGAATTTATCATGGCCGGTGCAACGGTCATTCAGGTAGGCACAGCCACCTTTATGAAGCCGGACAAGGCGCTGGCTATCATAGACGGTTTAGAACGGTACTGCGAAGAGACCGGTATCCAAAATATTTCGGAAATCAGAGGCATTGTGTAAGCCGATTTGAGAAAAGATAGAAAATAGAATGAGAAGTGCCGCAGAGATTGCAGGAGCAATCTTTGCGGCATTTTTTTGTCTAAAATAAAAATCATGCAGCAATAAAAAAGAGGATTGACAGAAAAATCTTGTTGTGCTATATTTAAAACAGTGTTATGAAACACTGTTTTAAATTGAATTGATAATTTGTGTAGGTATGGAGGCATATAGATGGCAAAGCAGTTGGAAGGTGTGTATGAGCGGGTTTTGGAGTGCGCGAAGCAGGAGTTTTTATCCTGCGGTTATAAGGACGCGTCGCTGCGTGTGATTGCAGCCAATGCAGGCACCAGCACCAGTTCCATTTACACCCGATTTGGCGATAAGGAAGGCTTGTTTCGGGAAATCGTGGAGCCGGTGGTAGAGGAAACGATGAGCATGTTTTTGGAACTGCAGGAGAGCTTTCATCAATTTGACGCAGAAACGCAGAAATCGGTTATGGGAAAGTATACAGCCAAAGGCATTGATGGATTTTTGGAATATATGTATGACAATTTTGATGCGTTCCGTCTTTTGCTGGACGCTTCCTATGGCACCAAATTTCAGAATTTTGTAGATAAATTGGCCTGGATTGAGGTGGAGTATACTTTTAAATATATGGAGGTTATCCAATGCGATAGTGTAAAATCGGGCGTCGTTACGGAGGAATTTATGCATATTGTAGCCACAGCCTATTTTGACGGTTTATTTGAGGTTGTGCGGCATAACATGCCTTTGGAGGACGCTAAGCGATATGTAAAAATGCTGCAGAAATATCATATGGCAGGGTTTGATACTATTTTTTCACCGGAAAAATATTAGATATTGGGGCTGTTGCCGTTTCAGCGCTGGCGGCAGACAGCCTTAATATATAAGTTAAGGTTAGCAAAAGCTGATTATAGAAAGGGGAATCTGTATGAATACACAAAATCCATTGCTCCGCTTATGGGAGCTTGGAGAAAAAGAACACGGCAAACTGATAAATGCCGTATTATCTGCATCCGTCGGTGTATTATGCGGCATGCTGCCTTATTTTGCAGCAGCGCAGATCATTATTGCTTTATTGGCAGGCAATCAGGATACGTCTGTTTATTGGAAGTGGTGCCTGGCGGCTCTGGCTGGCTATGCAATCCGCACCTGTTTATATGCGCGGGCTTTGGCGCTTTCTCACAAGGCGACCTTTGCCATTTTAAAGGATATTCGGGAGCGGATACTCGATAAGCTGCCCAATATGCCTCTTGGCGTGATGATTGATACCTCCAGCGGCAAAATGAAGCAGATTATTGTGGATCAGGTGGAGAGCATGGAAACGCCGTTGGCCCATTTATTGCCGGAAATGACTTCTAATCTTCTGGCGCCGCTTTGTATTCTCATTTATCTGTTTGCCTTAGATTGGCGGATGGCGCTGTTGTCCTTGGTATCCATTCCGGTTGGCATGCTGTTTATGATGCTGGTGATGAAGGATTACGGCGTTCAGTATGAGGGCTCTGTAAAAACCACGCAAGCCATGAATGCCGCCATTGTGGAGTATATCAATGGCATTGAGGTGATCAAGGCGTTCAACCAGGGCAAGCATGCTTATGCCAAATTTGCCGACAGCGTAAAGGCCAATGCCGCTTATTTTTACAACTGGATGAAAAGCTGCCAGCTTCCCGTATCGTTATCAAAGAGCATCACGCCCACCACATTGCTTACCATTCTGCCAATCGGTTGGCTATGGTATACATCTGGAAGTCTGAGCGCAGAAACCTTTATCACCACCATTATTCTATCGCTGGGCATTGCCGGTCCTTTGCTGGCAGCTATGAATTTTATGGATAGTCTGGCCAAAGTGGGCACCATTGTAGGCTCGGTGGATGAAATTTTGCTGGGCGAGGAGCAGCAGCATGGCAGCGTGGCGGCTGTGCTGAATAACAGCGATATTACAGTGGAGCATGTATCCTTTGGCTATCATGCGGAAAAAGAAATTCTGCACGATATCAGCCTGCAAATTCCGTCCGGTACCATGACCGCCTTTGTCGGGCCCAGCGGCAGCGGCAAATCTACCATTGCCAAGCTGATTGCCGGCTTTTGGGATGTAAATCAGGGGCGCATTACCTTAGGCGGTCAGGATTTGAAGCAGATTCCGCTGCAGCAGCTGTTTGATCAGGTGGCTTTCGTTTCGCAGGACAATTATTTGTTTGACGATACGGTGCGGGAAAATATCCGCATGGGACGGCTGTCGGCTACCGATGCGCAAGTAGAGGCGGTGGCCAAGGCCGCAGGCTGCGACGGTTTTATCCGCAAGCTGGAGCAAGGCTACGATACCAGAGTTGGCGGAGGCGGCGCGCACCTTTCCGGCGGCGAACGGCAGCGAATTGCCATTGCCCGAGCCATTTTAAAGGATGCGCCCATTGTCATCTTAGACGAGGCCACAGCCTACATTGACCCCGAGAACGAAGCGGCCATTCAAAAAGCGGTTGCCCAGCTGATTCAAGGAAAAACGGTGTTGGTGATTGCCCACCGGCTGTCTACCATCACCGACGCTGATCAGATTGTAGTGGTTGCGCAGGGCAGAATTGCCGCTACAGGTACGCACCAACAGCTCTTGCAGCAGTGCGCGCTGTATCAGTCTATGTGGCAGGCCCATATTGGAGCAAAGGACGGTGATTTGGTATGCTAGGCGCGTTAAAAAAGATTTGGCAGTTTGCCGGCGTAGAACGGGCCAATATGAATAAAGCTATTTTTGTCGGCTTTTTACATGCAGTTTTTTATATGCTGCAAATTTGCGCCATCTATGTTGTGCTGGCGGCGCTGACGGAAGGACGTCACGGTCAGCAGGCAGCCTGGATTGCGCTGCTTCTGTTAGGTGTCAGCATTTTAGGGCGGACCGCCGCCAACTATGTTTCTCAGCTGCAGCAAACCCATGCTGGATATTTTATGGTAGCCAATAAGCGGGTGGACATTGGTAATAAGCTGAAAAGCGTGCCGATGGGATATTTTAATCAGAGCAGCCTGGGGAATATCACCGGCGTTACCACTACGGTTTTAGAAGAGCTGGAAACCACAGCGCCGATGGTGCTGGTGGGAATTTTGGGCGGTTTAATCAACGCCGTAGTCTTTACCCTATTGGTGCTGTTGTTCGACTGGCGCATCGGTTTATTGGTGGTGGCAGGAACGGTTCTGTATTTATGGATTACCTCTGCCATGGAGAAAAAATCGGCAGTGTTGGCGCCCCAGCGGCAGGCTTCAGCGGCCAGGCTGGTAGAGACTGTGCTGGAGCAGGTGCAGGGCATGAGCGTTATCAAATCCTTTAACCTGACCGGCAAGGGCGATCAGGCCGTGCGGGAAGCCCTGGAAGAAAACCGCAGCTGCAACTTGAAAATTGAGCAGCTGTTTACGCCTTACACTGTTGCCCAAGGGTTGGTGCTGCAGGTTTTCAGCGTCGTTATGATGCTGGCAGCGGTTCATTTTTACTTATCCGGCAGTATGTTATTGGCTGACGCTCTGATGGCTGTCATCGTTTCCTTTTTGGTGTTTGCCCAGATTGAGTCGGCGGGCAGCAGCATGGCTATTTTGCGGATTGCCGCCAGCTCCATTGACCAGGCCAATGGGCTGGATACCATGCCGCAGATGGACAGCGCTGGAAAGGCTATTAAGCCCAAGCAGCACGATATTTGCTTTGAGCATGTGTCCTTTTCTTACGGCGAGAAAAAGATCCTGCAGGATGTTTCGCTGCAAATTGCCGACAAGACAACGACTGCCATTATCGGCCCTAGCGGCAGCGGAAAAACCACTCTGTGCAATCTGATTGCCCGTTTTTGGGATGTGGACAGCGGCTCCATCAAAGTCGGCGGACAGGATGTGCGGGACTATACGCTGGAAGCGCTGATGGCGCAAATCAGCATGGTCTTTCAGAATGTGTATTTATTTGCCGATACCATCGAGAATAATATCAAATTCGGCAAGCCGGAGGCCAGCCATGAGGAGGTGGTAGCCGCCGCACAAAAAGCCTGCTGCCATGACTTTATCAGCGCGTTGCCTAATGGCTACGACACTGTCATTGGAGAAGGCGGTGCCTCCCTTTCCGGCGGTGAAAAGCAGCGCATCAGCATTGCCCGCGCCATGCTGAAGGACGCGCCCATCGTCATTTTTGATGAAGCTACTGCCAACGTAGACCCCGAAAATGAAGACCGTCTGCAAAAAGCCATAGAAGCGTTGACCCGTGATAAGACCATCATCATGATTGCTCACAGATTGAAAACAGTGCGCAACGCCGACCAGATACTGGTTGTAAATGATGGCAAAATCGTACAGCAGGGTAAGCATAAGGACTTGATAGAACAAAAGGGGATTTATGCAGACTTTGTGCTGGGAAGAAAAGAAGCAATCGGTTGGAAGCTGTAACAGCAGAAGAGGAAAGCTGATAGTCACGCTGTCGTGCATCAATCAAATATCGAGTTATCAAAAAGACGAGCCATTGCCTGTGCAGTGACTCGTCTTTTTTACTTTGAGCTGCTCTACTGGTGAATTTTTATTGCTATTATATAATTCATTTATAACCCTTCATAAAATACATGCAATTGTTAAATGACCTATAGATTGCATATAATGTGCTTATAAGAAATAAGCGCTTATTGAAAGAACTTGTAATTTGTTTATCTTGATAGGAATGAAAAATGAAGGTGGTTGAAATTATGAGTAAAAATTCAGTTGGAGCAGGTTTAAAGTTTGGATGCTCCCCAGCATATGTAATCAATAGTGTCATTGCTTTGGCCATTATGATTGGCTTTCAGTATGTTGTACCGGCAGCAGACCCGTTAACGCCCCTTGGCGTAGAAATTTTAGGTATCTTTTTGGGAACGCTGTATGGATGGTTGGTTGTAGGCGATGTGGTATGGCCCAGCGTAGCCTGTCTGATCTTTTTGGGGCTCAGTGAATATACCACGGTAACCGGCGCTTTTGCCAGTGGCTTTGGGAACAATACGGTATTGTTGATGCTGTTTTTCTTCTTGTTCACCAATATCATCAACTCGGCAGGTATCATTGAATATGTAGCCCAGTGGATTGCCACCCGCAAATTTGCTTATGGGAAGCCTTGGGTGCTGTCCTTTTTGTTGATGATTGCGGCCATTGTTTCTTTCTTTATGGTTTCAGCCACAGCAGCTTGCCTGGTTATGATTCCGTTGATTAAAAGTATTGCGTTGCTGTATGGCTTTTAGCCCGGCGACAAATGGCCCATGCTGATGATGGGCGGTCTGGTTTATGTAGGCAGCACCAGCTATTTGATTTTGCCGTACAAATCCCTGCCGTTGATTGTATTCGCCAGCTACGAATCCACCACAGGGCAGAGCATTGCCTATGGCCCTTACATGTTTGTAATTTTTGTTTCTACCGTAGTAGCTTTAGCGTTGTTCCTGCTGGCTTGTAAGTTTATTTTTAAACCGGATGTATCGAAAATTGCCAATTGCAACATCAATTTTGAAAAGAAAATCGAATTGAATGCCCATCAAAAATTTGTTTTTGCTTACTTTGTCGTTGTGTTGGCGCTTTTGATTATTCCCAATGTGCTGCCGGCTTCGCTGGGATTGGTGAAAATCCTGAAAAGTATCGGAAACACCGGTATTTTGGCAATCGCTGTGGTGTTCTATGTGGCCTGTCAGTTTCAAGATGGCTTGACCACCATGAATCAAGTATTTGCCAAAAATATTTCCTGGAATATTATTTTCCTGCTGGCTGCCGCTATGGCAATCTCCGGCGCTTTCACCGCAGAAACCACTGGGATTTCTCCTTGGATGTCTGCTGTCGTTACGCCGATTGTGGCCGGTAAGAGCCCGTTTGTATTTATCGTGTTGGTTTGCATCATCTGCTGCATTTTGACCAATTTGGCCAACAACCAGGCGGTTTGCGCCATTTTCACACCAATCATTTTATCCATTGGTATGGCTTTCGGCGCCAATTTGCCAACCTTAGTAGCCTGCATGATGGCGGCCTGCAACGTGGGGATGATTACCCCTCCAGCCAGTGCCACCGGTGCGCTGCTGCATGGCGATAAAGAGTGGGTTCCCGGAAAATCGGCCTATACCTACGGTTTGATTTACAGCTTGTTCAATCTATTCAATGCAATCTTTATCATCTATCCGTTAGGATGCCTGTTGATGTAAAACCAGCGGGATTGTGTGAGGCACAACGGGGCGGGAACGGAACAATCCTGTCCCGTTTTTATAACAAGCTGCTTAAAAAACAGACATATTATAAATTTCACAGAATAACACCGTATAAAAAAGTCAACTTAGGCAAGCAAAACACAGCATGCTATACTGCATGTAGATAGTAAAATAAATTGCACAGCAAGAAAAAGGAGAGATGATCCTATGACAAAACCAGCTTATAAAGAGAAATATCCCCACATGTTTGAGCCGTTGGTGATCAAACGGGGCAACCAGGAAGTAGTGTTCAACAATCGGGTGATGATGTCGCCTGTGGGCATTGTTGCCACCGGCGGCGGCGCTGACAATGGCCGTATTAACGCTTTTGGCGTAGACTACTGGACCGGCATTATCCGCGGCGGCTTTTCTTCGGTGGCACTGCCTATGGAAATTCCGGCAGAAGGCGCTCACGCCGGCGTTTTCAACATGGATCCGGAACAGGTCAATTATATGAATATGCACCTGTTGCAGCGCTCGGTGCATGCTTACAATGGCAAAACCTTTGCCGAACTAATTCATGGCGGTCGCTGCATGGTGGCCAAAAATCTGGAATTGAAGGCAGCCGCCGATTCGGAATATCAGGGCCGCCACGTAAAAGGGATGGACAAAGCTGATATGGAGGAAGTGCTGCAGCTTTGCCGTGAGTTTGCCAGCCAGGCCAGACGGTCCGGCTTTGATGGTATCATGGTGCATATGGCCCATGGTTGGTTGTTCCACGATTTTCTTTCGCCAATCACCAACACCCGTACCGATGAATTTGGCGGCAGTGTAGAAAACCGCTGCCGATTCCCAATCATGGCGTTAAAGGCCATTCGTGAGGTTATTGGCGACGATTTGATTATCGAATTGCGTTTAAACGGAAACGATGAGATGGAAGGCGGCATTTTGCCGGAAGACGCAGCCCAGCAGGTATTATTGCTGCAGGATTATGTGGACATGATTCACATTACCTGCGGTACCCGTGTTGATGTAACCAGCCGTCCTAAAATGCATCCCACTAATTACTGCCCAACAGAGCATAATGCTTATGCCAGCGAAATTATCAAAAAAACACCTGGCGTGCGCATTCCTATCGGCGTGGTAGGCGCTATCAGTGATCCAGAGCGGACAGAAAAATTGCTGGCAGAGGGCAAAGCCGATTATGTGCTGATGGCCCGTGCAGCCATTGCCGATAACAACTGGGTCAATAAAGTAAAAGAAGGCCGCGAGGAAGATATTCGTCCTTGCCTGCGCTGCCTGTACTGTTTAGACCATGGACGCAGAAAAGCCAAGGTAAGTGGAAAAGAACTGGCTATGGCGGCGGAAGTAAGCTTTGACCGCCGCTGCGTGGTCAATCCGTTATCCATGCAGGGAATCAGCAAAAAACTATTTCCTGCTCCGCTGCGCAGCAAAAAAGTAGCCATCGTGGGCGGCGGTGTAGCTGGTATGAACGCTGCGCTCAGTGCCGCCGACCGGAGACATGACGTCACTATTTTTGAAAAGTCCGATAAACTAGGCGGTCAGGCGCTCTTGTCTGATGGAATGTGGTTTAAAAAAGAAATGAAAGCCTATCACGAATGGCTGGAACGGCAAGTGAAAAAAATCCGCAAATTAAAATTATGATGAACACGGAAGCAACACCGGAACTAATTTCTGATTTGAATCCAGACGTTGCCATTATCGCCGTTGGCGCTGAACAGGTAGTTCCGCCAATTCCAGGCATTGAAAAAGCTACGATGGCCTTTGATGTATTCGGCAACGAAGACAAACTGGGTAAAAACGTTGCGATTATTGGCGGCGGTGATATTGGCTGTGAACTGTCCATCCATTTGTCCGGCTTGGGCCATGCATGTTCTGTGATTGAAATGAGCCATTATCAGGCTGGCAATGCCGAATTGACAGAGCGGATGTCTATTTTGCAGTGGATGGAAAAGGAACAGGTGACGACCTACCTGGATACCCAGGCCACAGAAATTACCGATGCTGGCGTACAGATTAAAAATGCTGATGGAGAAGCGTTGCTGGAAGTCGACAGTGTAATTATTTGTACAGGAACCAGAGCGCTGACCAAAGTCAGAGACGGATTCCGCGATGTGGCTTTTGATGTCATCAATATTGGCGACTGCAAGAAAGCATCCAATATGCAGCATGCCATTGAAACAGGGTTTGATGCAGGGTATATTCTTTGATTTTTTGATTTAATAGTTTACGAACATAATTTGGGGAATGAAACGGGACTATCGGATGGCGTAAAGGCGTAGCGGCTGGCTGGGATAGCCCCGTTTTTGGCCTTGACGCTGTACTTGTGATAGGATAGAGGAGAAATACAGGTTTGTTTCAAAATTTTCTGAATGGAAGTGAAAGTCTATGCGCTTAGAACAACTGAAATATCTGGTAGAAGTCGCCAACTGCAAGTCTATTAATAAAGCGGCGCAAAATTTGTATATCACACAGCCAGCGTTGAGTATCGCCATCAACTCTCTGGAGGAAGAATTGCAGTATCCCTTGTTGAAACGTACCAAAAAGGGTGTCATCCTGACAGAAGATGGCGCCCGCGTTTTGCAGGAGGCTCAGATGGTGCTGAATACCATTCAGAATTGGTATCTGGCCAAGTCGGAGCAGGAATACGAATTGGACGGCGTTGTGCATATCCAGGCCATTCCCTCTATTTGTGTTGCCATGTCCAATACCTTAATTTTTGAGTTACAGAAAAAATATCCAAAACTGTCGGTGTTTCTGCACGAAAAAACGCCGCAGCACATGGTAGAAACCATCGCCAACAGCGCGGTGAATATCGGCATTGTTTCTTATTTGCAGGATAAGGAGAAAAAGTTGCTGCAAAAAGCGGAACAAAATGATTTGCACGCGGAAAAGCTGGCGGAGGATGAGCGCTGCGTGATGCTGAGTACCAAAAATCCTTTGTCTGAAAAAGAATTTTTGACCAAAGAGGATTTGCGCCAGTTGACCTTAGCCTACTATTCTGATTTGACCGACAATATTTCTGAATTTTACCGAAAGTATTTTAATCCAGAGCGTTGTTTCCGGTTAAACAGCCGGGAAAGCATTTTGCAGTTGGTGGCGGAAGATGGCGCTGCCGCTGTGTTTCCAGAAAAAACAACCAGGAGCAGTTATTTTATCAAAAGCGGTTTAATTCGGCCTGTGCCAGCGGCTGGCCTGGATACAAAAATTTCATATTATTTGCTATATCCTGAGTTAAAAACCATGTCGGTCAATGAAATCCGCATGCTGGATATTATCCGCGAGCAGTTTTCCTGCTGCCTTACCGAGGGGCGAGGCTGTGATTGCGATGTATAAAACAAAATCGAAAGCTTTTGTGCTGTGCGGTTATAAAAGTTACTGAATAATACGCTATAAAAAATTAAACTTATGCAAGCTAACGATATTGTGCTATGCTATGTATAAATAATGAAAATATAAAGAGAAACCCGGGACAGTATCAATATTTTTTCATTTCAACCCCAGACTTTGAAGGCTGCCGGCCTTTGACCGGACAGCGCAATGAAGATACCTTGCTTGTATTTTATTAAAAAAGGGAGCGAATGAAATGAGACCAGTTTATAAAGAAAAATATCCCCATCTGTTTGAGCCGATGTATGTGGGGAAACATAAAGTACGTTTTAACAACCGTGCCTGTATGGCGCCAATCGGTTCCATTGCTACCGGCGGCGGGGAAAGCAGCGAAGGCCGCATCACCCAAAACGGCATTGACCAGGTCATGAATTATATTCGCGGCGGCTTCTCCACCGTAGCGCTGCCGATGGAAGTGCCCATTGACGGCGGTCATGAACACATGTTTAACTTAAATCCCAAAACCTGCAATCAGATGAATTTTCACCTGCTGCAACGCTCCGTGCATGCGTACAGAGGCTTAACCTTTGCCGAATTGCTGCACTGCGGGCCTTTTGTAAATCTGCCCGATTATCCTAGACTGGGTGCCGATACCTATGTGACCAGCGGTTATCAGGTAAAAGCGGCTACACTGGAAGATATGAAAGGCATTTGCGATTTATTTGCTCAGTATGCTGTTTGGGCTAAAATTGCCAAATTTGACGGCTTGATGATTCACATGGCTCACGGTTGGCTGTTTAATCAGTTCTTATCGCCGCTGACCAATCACCGCACCGATGAATTTGGCGGCAGTGTGGAAAATCGCTGTCGGTTCTCGTTGATGGTATTGAAAGCAATCCGTGATGCGGTAGGCGATGATTTGTTAATCGAACTGCGCTTAAACGGCAACGACGAAGTAGAAGGCGGCATTCTGCCGGAAGACGCAGCCCAGCAAGTATTGTTGCTGCAGCAATATGCCGATATGATTCATATTACCTGCGGTCATCGTGTTGATGCGCTGTCCCGTCCAAAACAGCATCCCAGCAATTTCTTTCCTATGGCGCATAACGCCTACGCCAGTGAAATTGTAAAGAATACGCCTGGCGTTAAAATTCCAATCGGCGTAGTAGGCGCTGTTTATACGCCGGAAGTAGCCGAAGAAATTTTGGCAAAAGGGCAGGCTGATTATATCCTGATGGCCCGTTCTGCCATGGCTGACCCGGAAATCATTAAAAAGGCCAAAGAAGGCAGAGAAGATGATATTCGTCCTTGCCTGCGCTGCAACTACTGTATGGATCACGGCCGTCGGGAGGCCTTAACCACCGAATTGCACTTGCTGAGCCATCCGAGCTATGACCGTCATTGCGCCACCAATCCGCTGGCCTTCCAAAGCTTATCCAAACGGGATTTCCCGCCAGCGGACCGGAAAAAACGGGTTGCCGTGATCGGCGGCGGCGTCGCCGGTATGGAAGCGGCTATCAGCGCAGCAGACCGGGGGCATGAAGTTGTGCTGTACGAAAAAACCGATAAGCTGGGCGGTCAGGCTTTATTATCTGATGTGATGCCTTTCAAAAAAGAAATGAAGCTGTTCCATGAATATCTGGAACGGCAGGTGAAAAAACGCCGCAGCATTGTGGTGATGATGAATACCACCGCAACCCGCGATATGATTGACGAGCTGGATCCCGATGCCGTCATTGTAGCCGTAGGCGCAGAACAAATTGTGCCTAAAATTCCTGGCGTAGAAAAAGCTATGCTGTCCTTTGATGTGTTTGGCAATGAAGATAAAGTGGGCCACAACGTTCTGATTGTCGGCGGCGGCGATATCGGCGTTGAGCTGGGTATCCATTTAAATCAGTTGGGCCATGCAAGCGCCATCGTGGAAATGGGCCATTACATTGCGCCGAAAGCACAGCTCACCGAGCGGATTTCTTATTTGGAAGTGATGGAGCAGGAAAAGGTTGTGACCATGGTAGATACCGCCTGTGTAGAAATCACTGACAAGGGCGCTTATGTAGAAAACGGCGAGGGCCGTCAGTTTATAGAAGCAGACACCGTGATTATCTGCGTGGGTACCAAACCGTTGGCAGAAGAACGGGATAAATTTATCGACGTAGCCTTCGATGTAATCAACGTCGGCGACTGCGTAAAAGCCTCCAGCATTGTTCATGCCGTACACACCGGCTATGATGCAGGCTTGACTATTTAAAGATTGTTTTGATAGAAGTATATATTTTTCATAAGGCAACGCCTTCTCTGTCTGGCTATCCAGACAGAGAAGGCGTTGTTTTGTAAGTAATGGGTTATGGAATGGGAAAAATTGTTGTTTCATTTTTATGAATAGAAGAATCGGAAAAAGGAGTTAAGTTGTTTGATGCTTGGCTCGGAAAGCGGGCAAAAGATTTCTTGACAACCTGTCGTTTTTATGAAATAGTATGGTTGTACTGCTGTTGATGGTGTAATTTGATAAGTGAAAATACAGAAAGATAATACATAAAATAGAGGTGTTCTGATGAAAAAATTATATGTAGTTGGTTTAGGGGCCGGCGCTAAGGAAAATCGTACTCTGCAGTGTCAGCAGGTATTGGCAGAATGCGATGTCATCGCTGGATATACTGTGTATGTGGAGCAGGTGCGGGACGAATATCCAGGCAAGGAATACCTGGTAACTGGCATGATGAAGGAAACCGAGCGGTGCCGCATGGCCATTGAAAAAGCGCTGGAGGGCAAAACGGTGGCTATGGTTTGCAGCGGCGACAGCGGTGTTTACGGCATGGCCGGTTTGATTTATGAGCTGGCGCAGCAGTATCCGCCTTTGGAAATTGAAATTGTATCCGGCGTGACGGCGGCTTGCAGCGGGGCTGCGTTGTTAGGCGCGCCGCTTATTCACGATTTTGCGGTGATTAGTCTTAGCGATTTGCTGACGCCCTGGGAAAAAATTGAAAAGCGGTTGCTGGCCGCTGCGGAAGCTGATTTTGCCATCTGCATTTATAATCCTTCCAGTAAAAAACGACATGACTATCTGCAAAAAGCCTGCGATTTGATTTTACAGCATCGCAGCGCTGATACGGTTTGCGGTATTACCCGTCAAATCGGACGGGCCGAGGAAACGGCAGAGGTGCTGACGCTGGCGGAGCTGCGCGACCGTCAGACGGATATGTTCACCACCGTGTTTATCGGCAATAGTCAGACCAAGCGGTTGGGTGATAAAATGGTGACGCCCAGAGGCTACCGGTGCGAGAAATAGAAATCGCCTAACATCCCATTGTCTGCTGCAGGCAATGGGATGTTGTGTGTTCCGGCACGTGGTGCGGCAGCGATGTTTGATTTTTGTTCATAGAAAAATAGAAAATGCGCTGCGCAAATAGGAAACCAGCGATTTATCAAACAAGCGGTATACAGATAGAACATTGGCAAAATATTGACAGCGGCAAATTTGACGAGTAGACTAAACATAACGATTGTCGCGAGGATGTGCTTTTTATGCAGGAATTATTGCCGGTATTGCTGCTGGCTGCTCTGCTTGGCGGCATTGTGCAGGGCGTTAGCGGTTTTGCTTTCAGTATTATATTTATGGCTATGATGCAATCTTTTATGCCGTATACCGATTTATTGTCATTGGCCTCTATTTTATGTGTGGGGATGCTGGCGGTCAATGCCTTTCTTTATCGGAAGGATATTGTCTGGCGCTGGATTCCTCTGCCTTTGTTGATTAATTTTATCTTTACCATGGGTGCGTTGCGTTTCCTTAATGATACCATGGGTTTTCCTTATTGGCATAAGCTTTTGGGCGTGGTGTTTATTGCGTTAGCCATCTATTTATACTTCTGGCAGCAGAAAATTCAGATTCGGCCCACATTGGGCAATATGCTGATTTTTTGCGGTGCAGGCGGTATCATGGGCGGTTTGTTTGGCGTGGGCGGTCCGCCGGTGGTGCTGTACTTTTTGGCCATTGCAGACAGCAAGGAGCGCTATCTGAGTACCACTCAAATGTTTTTCTTTTTTAATATGCTTTATGATTTTACGGGCCGCTGTATCAACGGTATGGTCACCGATACGGTTCTTCAATATGCTGCTGTTAGTATGATTGCCGTGTTATCAGGCTTATGGATTGGCAATAAAATTTTTCAGCGGATTGATGCAGATATGCTGAAAAAGATTGTGTATGGGGTGATGTTTGTGGATGGGTGGTACATGCTTTTATGCGGATAATTGGACGCGCCAATTTTGTTTTTCGCTGTGTTGTTTTTAAATACGCTCATTCGCGTACATAGACACCGACTATTCACGCAGAAAAACGCGTTTCAAGCGTCGAGTGCACGTCATTTCATAAATTTGAAAGCCACCTTGCGAAAAAAATTTTTCCCTGCGTCCTTGGTTAGTGGCCTGCAATGAGCAAGCCCCACAAAACGATACAAACGAAGAATTGTTTGCGTGTGGAGAACGGAAACGAATGGCAAAATGAAGGATAAATCAAAAAAATCATTTTCCACAAGGGAGAATTTCTTGCCGCGTTGAAATAATAAATACAGAAAAAATAAAAAGAAAGAGGTTGCGTATAAATTATGGTAAAAATTGATATTATATCGGGATTTTTAGGTGCTGGGAAAACCACATTGATTAAAAAATTGCTGCAGGAAGCGCTGCAGGATTCTAAAGTGGTGCTGATTGAAAACGAGTTCGGGGAAATTGGCATTGACGGCGGATTTTTGCAGGAATCGGGCGTGCAAATTCGGGAAATGAATTCGGGCTGTATTTGCTGCTCGCTGGTCGGCGATTTTAAGACATCGCTGCAGGAGGTACTGGCTACTTATGGGCCGGAACGCATCATCATTGAGCCGTCCGGTGTGGGCAAGCTGTCGGAAGTGGTACAGGCTGTAGAGGGTGCCGGTGAAAATATCAGCATTTCCGGTAAAGTGACAGTGGTAGATGTGAACAAGTGCAAGATGTATCTGAAAAATTTTGGTGAGTTTTTTATCAATCAGGTAGAAGTGGCCGACACCATTCTTTTGAGCCGTACTGGCAGTGCCAGCGCGGAAAAGGTACAGCAGGCGGTGGATTTGCTGCGGCAGCACAACGCCCATGCTGTGATTGTGACAACGCCGTGGGACCAACTGGATGGCAAGGATTTATTAACGGAAATGGAGCAGCGGGCTGATTTGGCGGCCGAGCTGTTGGCTGAAGTGCAGCAGCATCACCATGAACATGACGAACATTGTGATCACGACCATCACCATGAACATGACGAACATTGCGGTCACGACCATCACCATGAACATGACGAACATTGCGGTCACGACCATCACCATGAACATGATGAACATTGCGACCACGGCCATCACCATGAACATGGAGAGCATTGCAGTTGCGGCCATGACCATCATGCCGATGAAGTATTTGTGAGCTGGGGGATGGAAACGCCGGCGGTATACGATGCCGAAAAGCTGGAACAGAGTTTGAAGGTGCTGGAAAAACAGGCGACCTACGGCATGGTGCTGCGGGCGAAAGGAATGCTGCCGGTTCAGGATGACACCTGGATTTATTTTGATTATGTGCCCGGTGAATGTGAATTACGGCAGGGCAAACCGGCTGTTACCGGAAAAATATGCGTAATTGGCTCCGGCTTAAAACAGGATGCCCTGCAGCAGTTGTTCCAGGCTTAGGCGGTGGACACCATGACGATTCCTGTGTATTTTATCAACGGTTTTTTGGAAAGCGGTAAAACCGAGTTTATCAATTATACCATTGAAGAAGATTATTTTAAAATTGACGAGCTGACGTTAATCCTTGCCTGTGAAGAGGGCGAAATAGAATATGAAAAAGAAGCGCTGAAAAACGGCAACGCCGTACTGGAAGTGCTGGAAAAGGAAACGGACTTCACCATAAAAAATTTGACCGCCTTGGAAAAGAAGTACAATCCGGAGCGCATTATTATTGAGTATAATGGCATGTGGAATCCCAAAGATATTTTGCTGCCCCGCAGTTGGCACATGGAGGAGCAGATTACGCTCATTGACGCGACGACCTTTCCGGTGTATTACGCCAATATGAAGTCCCGCATTGCGGAGATGGTGCGCAATGCCGATGTGGTAGTGTTTAATCGCTGTGACGGCGTGGAGGATTTGCCCAGTTTCCGGCGCAGTATCCGGGCCATTAACCAATTTGGCGATATTATTTTTGAAGATTCCTACGGGGAAATAGAGGATTTGGGTGAGGAAGACCTGCCTTATGATTTGGAAAGCGAGAAAATTGTGCTGGACGATAATACCTATGCCATCTGGTATTTGGACGCCATGGAGAAGGCGGAGCGTTATGTAGGCAAAACCATAGAATTCACCGGTATGGCCATGCACGGCGAGGAATATCCGGCAGGCTGGTTTATTCCGGGACGCATTGCTATGGTTTGCTGCGAGGAGGACGTAGCCTTTTTAGGCTATCCCTGCCGCTGGGACGGTGAAAGCACCATGCGTGACCAGCAATGGGTACGTGTGACGGCTCGCTTTGCCCTGGAGGATTGGTTTGAATACGAGGGCCAGGGGCCTGTGCTGTATGCGGAATCCATCGAACGGGTGGAAGCGCCGGAGCAATTGGTGATTAATATCCGTTAGGTCGGGCGGTGTTCCACATACAGCATTATTTGAGGACCGCTTGTTTTGTAAAAAAGCGATTGCATAAAAATATGGCGAAAATCGTAAAACGATCAGGAAAAGGAGCTGTTTGCTATGGGTATGATCGAATCATTTTTAGAATACAATGAAAAATTTGTGGCGGAAAAGCAGTATGAGAAGTATCAGACCAGCAAGTATCCGGACCGCAATGTGGCCATTGTGGCTTGTATGGATACGCGGCTGACGGAACTGCTGCCAGCGGCTTTGGGCATCAAAAATGGGGATGTCAAGCTAATTAAAAATGCCGGTGGTGTGGTGATGGCTCCCTTTGGCAGCGTGATGCGCAGCTTACTGGTAGCGGTGTATGAGCTGGGCGTTACAGAGATTATGATTATCGGTCATTACGATTGCGGCGTACAGCACATGGACGGCGATTTAATGTTAGAGCATATGCGGCAGAGAGGCATTCGTCAGGAAAGTATTGATTTTCTGGATTATTGCGGGTTTAGTGTGAAAAAATGGCTGACTGGTTTCTCCTGCGTGCAGGAAGCCGTGCGGGAAAGCGTGGAACTGGTGAAGGATCATCCGCTGATTCCGAAAGATATTGTGGTAGCCGGTTATATTATGGACCCGACCACCGGTAAGGTAGAGCCGGTGCAATCGGAAACCGGTAATTCGGCCTGCGCACAGGGTTAAACCGATAAATTTTTCTTGCATTCCTTCGTTCACTTTGCTATAATATTTGCCATGAAATATTGCACTGCGTGGAAGAGGAGCCGTCATGGATAGCCGATGACAGAGAACGGGGCCTTGGCTGTAAGCCCTGAATCGGGAAAAATGAACGGGTTCGCCTCAGAGCATTCTGGCTGAACAGGTTTTGCTTGGCAGAACAGTAAGCGGAACGTAGCACCGGCGTTAACGGTTTGAGCGGGCTGTGTGTTTTGTGAGAAGCAATTCTGCAGGAACAGGCAGCCAAGTAGGGTGGTACCGCGAAATCAGACCTTCGTCCCTTTGTGACGGAGGTCTTTTCTTTTTATCTGCGCGCTGTGCGAGCGTGTTATTTTGAAGGAGGTTACAGTTGTGCGTGACGAGTTGAAAAAAATTAAAGAGGCCGCCATACAGGCGTTGGAAGAAGCAAAGAGTATGGATTACCTCAATGAGCAGAAGGTGCGGTTCTTAGGGAAAAAAGGGGAACTGACCACCATTCTGAAAGGTATGGGCAAGCTGAGTGCGGAGGAACGCCCCATTGTGGGTCAGTTAGCCAATGAGGTGCGGGATGAAATCAATCAGGTGCTGGAACGGAAGATGGCCGAGCTGAAGGCTGCTGTGCAGGAAGCCAAGCTGGCTTCGGAAACATTGGATGTCACCTTGCCAGGCCGTGCGTTAAACCATGGCAGTAAGCACCCCATTACAATGGTTATTGAAGAAGCAAAACAGATTTTTATGGGCTTGGGCTTTGAAGTGGCAGAAGGCCCGGAAATTGAAAGCGATTACTATAATTTTGAAGCGTTGAATTTACCTAAGGACCATCCGGCCCGCGATATGCAGGACACCTTTTATATCAATCCGGAAATTGTGCTGCGCACCCAAACATCAGGCGTGCAGGTACACACCATGGAGGCGAAACAGGGCGATTTGCCCATTAAGGTTATCTGCCCCGGCAAAGTATACCGCAAAGATGATGACGCAACCCATTCGCCGATGTTCCATCAGATTGAAGGGCTGCTGGTAGATAAAAATATTCGTATGAGCGATTTGAACGGTATGCTGCTGTCGTTCTGTCAGGAAATGTTCGGCAAGGATACGCAAATCCGTTTGCGGCCCAGCTATTTCCCATTCACCGAGCCCAGCGTAGAAGTGGATATTTCCTGTTGTATGTGTCATGGAACGGGCTGCCGCATGTGCTCCAATACTGGTTGGCTGGAAATTTTGGGCGCTGGCATGGTACATCCCAATGTACTGCGGGCTGGCGGCTATGATCCAACCCAGGTCAGCGGTTTTGCGTTCGGCTTAGGGGTGGAACGAATTGCCATGCTCAAATATGGCATTAATGATTTGCGCTTGATGTACGAAAATGATTTGCGTTTCCTGAATCAATTTTAAGAGGAGGTTAAACCGATGCAGGTTTCTTATAACTGGTTGAAAGAATATGTAGAAATTGAATTGTCTGCCGAAGCGCTGGCAGAAGTGATGACAAGAGCCGGCGTGGCTGTGGAACATGTCATTCCTACCAATAAAGGCGTGGACGGCGTGATTGCTGCGCTGGTGGTTGATAAAACGCCGGTGCCCGATACCCATTTGAATTTGTGTCATGTTACCACAGATGGCGAAAACAATATTCAGGTGGTCTGCGGCGCGCCAAATGTGGCGGCAGGTCAGAAGGTGCCTTTTGCTACGGTGGGCGCCCATCTGCCCGGTGATGTAAAAATTAAAAAGGCCAAGCTGCGTGGAATTGAGTCAAACGGGATGATTTGTTCTGCCAAAGAATTAGGCATTGAACCGGATCAAATTCCGCCGGAACAAAAAGATGGCATTTTGGTGTTGCCAGAGGATACGGTGCTGGGAACGCCAATTACAGAAATTTTGGGCTTGGACGATTATATTCTGGAGTTGGATCTAACGCCAAATCGTTCCGATTGCCTGAGCGTGTTGAATATTGCCCAGGAAATCGGCGCTCTGCTGGGCAAAGAAGTGCATCTGCCGCAGCCAACCTTCACAGCCGATAACGACGACGTTAATACGATGATGACGGCGGAAATTGCCGCGCCGGAGCTGTGCCATCGTTATGCTGGCAAAATGATTCGCGGCGTAAAAATTCAGCCTTCCCCGTTCTGGATGCAGCATCGGTTACAGTGTGCCTGTATGCGCCCGATTAACAATATCGTAGATGTGACCAACTATGTCATGATGGAATATGGTCAGCCGTTGCATGCCTTTGATTATCACGAACTGGCCGGTCATAAAATTGTGGTGCGCAAAGCGGCTGCTGATGAAAAAATTGTAACCTTAGACAGCCAGACCCGCCAGCTCAATGACGAAATGCTGTTGATTTGTGACGGCGCCAGAGCGGTGGCTGTTGCTGGCGTGATGGGCGGCGAAAATACAGAAGTAACCGACCAGACCACCGATGTATTTATTGAATCGGCTTACTTTCATCCAACTTCCGTGCGCCGTACATCGACCAAATTGGGATTGCGCTCGGAAGCGTCTATCCGTTTTGAAAAAGGCATCAATATGGAAACTGTGCTGACTGCTGCGGAACGGGCCGCCCAGTTAATGCAGCTTACCGGCGGCGGTGTGGTAGTAGGCGGCGCTATCGACAATTATCCAACCAAGCATGAACCGGTGACCATCGAGTTGCAGTTGGAAAAGGTCAACGCGCTGTTGGGTACCGATATTTCCGATGAAGAAATCAAGGAAATTTTAGAAAGCCTCAATTTCCATATCATCCAAGATACAGGAGCTGCCATTACGGTAGAAGTGCCGGGGTATCGTCCAGACTGCTCTATTCCAGAAGATTTGGTGGAAGAAGTGGCCCGTATCTATGGTTATGACGCCATTCCGCAGACCTTGCCCTATGGCGCTTCCAGCCGTGGCTGCCTGACCGAAGCACAGAAAATCCGCGACAATTTAATTGATAAACTGGCTGGCTTGGGCTTGCATGAAGTGATGAACTACAGCTTCATCAATAAAATTAACGATGAAAAATTGAATTATCCTGTTGGCGATGTACGCCGCAACAGTATCCCAATTTTAAATCCGCTGTCAGAAGAACAGGGGCATATGCGCACCAGTATTGTGCCGGGATTGTTGAACACCATTTTGTTCAATCATAACCGCCGCAATGAAAATGTAGCCATCTTTGAATTGGGGAAAATTTTCTTGCTGGAAGGCGAATTAAATCCAGATACGTTAGCCAATGAAAAATGGACATTGGGGATTGCGCTCAAAGGGAAAACATCGCAGACTTGGCGACAAAATGGTGTAGAATATGATTTCTATTATCTAAAAGGGATTCTCGAAGAAATGCTGGCCGGTTTCAAAATTGCCGATGTACAATTTGTGCCTTGCAAAGACAACAGCATTTATCATCCTGGGCGCGCTGCTTATCTGTATCTGAACGGTCAACAGGCCGGCGTATTCGGAGAACTCCACCCAGTCATTGCCGATAATTATGGTTTGGAAGACCGAGTTTATGTGGCAGAAATTGATGTGGATGTCTTGATTGCCGTGGGAACTGGCACCATTCAGGTGAAATCGCTGCCGAAATTCCCATCGTCCACCCGTGATATGGCCGTTGTGGTATCGGAATCCGTTGCCGCTGCTGATTTGGAAAAAGCCATCTGGGAAGCAGGCTCCGATTTGCTGACCGATGTGAAAATCTTTGACGTTTACCAGGGCGGTCAAATCGCTTCCGGCAGCAAGAGCATTGCCTTCGCGCTGACCTTCCAGGCCGACCGCACTTTGACGGTAGAAGAAGTCAACGCAGAGTACGATAAAATCTTTGGGGCACTGACACAGAAATTTGACGCTGCTGTGAGAGCGTAAGATAGCTCCCAGGCACAAAAAAACTGTGCCGGTAACAATCAAAAAGCGAAAACGCCTCTGACAAATCAGAAATGGTTTGTCGGAGGCGTTTTGTTTATACATGTGGGAAGCTACGCGTATATGTGAAATAAAAACAGCCGCCCATCTGAGCGGCTGTTAATTGTAAATATGGTGGGCGATCAGGGATTCGAACCCTGGACCTGCCGATTAAGAGTCGGATGCTCTACCAACTGAGCTAATCGCCCATATATTTCTCAACTACGGTATTTAATTATAAACGATGTACAAAAAAAATGCAACTAATATTTTCACAAAATGTTGAAAATTTTTTCTGACGCGGCATAGGAATCAAATTGGCAGTGAGAAGTTTTATTGTTTGCAACTGGGGAATTCGCACCAAAAATACTGCTCTGCATAACTTAGTAAAGAAGAATATTTTTTATCGGCGTCGAGGGCCGATGATGCAGAGAGGATGAGCAATGGAGATGAAGGCAAATCAGTATTATAAAAAAGGACAGCAAAAGGGCTGCTATCATCAGAATAGCGCTGCAAAGGCTGGCCAGAAAAGCGGAGCGCAGCAGGTAGTCTATCAGAAAAAAGAGGAACAACTACAAGCGGTGACCAAACAGCAGGAGCAAAGCTGTTCGCAAAATGGCTGGCAATCGCTGACGGTGGGCAACAATGGTCCTGTACTGGCGGAAGATGTGCTGCTGCATGAAACGCTGGCGGAGTTTATTCATCAGCCGGCGCCAGAACGGGCTGTGCATAACAAAGGGTACGGCGCATTTGGCACCTTTACGGTCTATCAGTCCATGGCGCCTTATACCAAAGCCTGTTTTTTGCAGACGCCGGGACAGAAGGTCGATACGTTCAGCCGGTTTTCGTTGGCGGTGAGCAATAAAGGTACTGCCGATACTTCTCGCAATGTGCGGGGTTTTTCTACCAAATTTTATACCCAAGAGGGCGTTTTTGATTTATTGTGCAACCATATTCCTGTTTTTTTAGTGCGGGACTGCATGAAATTCCCAGCCGCCATACAGGCGCTGCAGCCTTCTCCGGTGAATAATTTGCCTTGCAGCAATCAGTTCTGGCAGTTTGTGGCGGAAAATCCGGAGAGCCTGAACTTTACCACCATGCTTTACTCGGATTTAGGCACTTTGGATGATGTGCGCTGCATGCGCAGCTACGGTGTGAACACCTATCTGTGGGAAAATGCCTGCGGACAGCAATATTATGTGAAATATCATTGGGTACCATTGGGGCAGACGGCTACCATCGACAGGGAAACTGCAATACGCTTAGCGGGAGAAAATCCCCATATTGTCGGAGAAAAGCTGTACAATACGTTGGCGCAGGGCAATGCAGTGCAATTTGATTTATGTGTGCAACTGATGGCTGTCGAACAGGCTGACCAGGCGTTGTTTGATCCGCTGGATGCCACAAAGGTATGGCCGGAAGAACAGTATCCCTTAACCCATGTGGGACGGTTGACACTAGACCGCAATGTGGATTGCTACGCAGAACAGGTAGAGAAAGCGGCCTTCTCGCCGGCCAATTTGGTAAATGGTATCGGCTTCTCTAATGACCGGTTGCTGCAAGGCCGAGTCACCGTTTATGGCGACGCCCAACGGCACCGTTTGGGGAAACAGTTCCGCAAAACGGCTATCAACCGGCAGAATTGCTGGACCACAAAACAGATTAGTGAGAATGTCAGCTTGGGCAATGAAATAAACGGTGTTGTGCAGCGTCAGAGCGTGGTGCGCATGAATGATTTTGCCCAGGCCGGCGTCTATTATCGCAGCTTATGTGCAGAGCAGCAGGCGCATCTGGTGGATAATATTGCTGTAGAGCTGTGGCAGACTTCTTGCAATGTGCAAGAGCAGGTTTTGTCCCATTTCCAGCAGGCCGATGTGACCTTAGCGCGGCAGTTGGAAGAACAAATTGGCTGGTATCGGGAACAAACCTGCAGCCGGTGAGTTCTCGGCAGAACAATAGAATATGGAAAAAACAGTTTAAAAAACTGTACGCAAAAAAGAGTTCTGCGATGTTTTATGAAGCGGAACTCTTTTTTGATGGGAAGATTCAGAATTTTTGCGGCGGGTTGATTAATCGCCAGATGATTTTCAGATAAACCAGTCCCAATATACTGATGAGCAGTGCTGTGCGGGGAGAGGGCCCATCCACAGAGATATGATGTAGGAGCTGCATGGATTGCAAATCCAACGAAGCCAATAACGCGGGTTGGGGCATCAGAACACTGAAAAAGGTGACGACAATGATAACGCACAATAAACAGATATAGCATAAATCACGCATAACAACACCTCCAGATCAAGACACAGCTTCTACTATACTATATGCTGGAAACAGGCTGGTATGACAGCAGAAAAACCGGGGTTTTGTCTGCGAATGCTGCGGTCTATAAGGTTTTTGGTGAAAAAATACTTGCAATTCGTGAAATAAACGGTAAAATAATAAGATAGAGAGTAAAAACCAGAGAAAGGGTGTCGCTTTTGCAAAATCGTGTCAGAAAAGCAACTGCTATTTTGGTCTTATCCCTGTTCACAGTTACCTGTGCAGTGCCGACAGCCAGCTTTGCTGCCAATAGTATCGGTGATTTACAGCAAAAACAGAGTGAATTGAACAATGAAAAAAAGAATGTAAAAAGTCAGATTACAGAGAAAAATACCGAAAAAAAATCATTGACAGAACAGTTGAAAGATATTAACCAGCAGATGAACGATGTGCAGCAGACCATTGATGGTTTGAACACCGAAATCAGCGAAACAGAAGAAAAAATTTCTTTTACGGAAATGGAAATCAGCAACAAACAGCGGGATTATGACGGCCGTATGGCTATTTTTAATCAGCGGCTGAAAGAAATGTACCAGTATGGGGATGTGAATTTTTTAGAGGTGCTGTTGCAATCCAGCAGTATTACCGATTTTCTCACCCGATTTGAATATTTGAAATATATTGCCAATAATGATCAAAAGCTGTTGGATGAAGTGAGCGCTTTAAAAGCCAGTTTGGAAACGGAGAAGGCCAGTCTGGACAGCATGAAAACCAGTCTGGTGGTGAAACGGCAAAATCAGGAGGCCAAATCGAAGGAATTGGCCACAGCCAGTGCGCAAAAGCAGTCGCTGGTGGATCAGATTAATGCAGAGCAGGATGCTTTGTATGATATTTTAGAAGATTTAGAAGCCGAATCCAAGGCGTTAAACAGTGAAATTAAGCGTTTGCAAGCAGAGCAGGCCGCTAAAAACGGCGCGAACACCAAAGCGCCCGGCGCTTATCTGTGGCCATGCCCAAGCAGCCATACCATTACGTCCAATTATGGCTATCGGGTGCATCCAGTAACTGGTGCGAAAAAACTGCACAGCGGTATGGATATCGGCGCCAGCTATGGCGCAGCAGTGGTGGCTGCGGCCAGCGGAACGGTTATTATGTCCAAATATTACGGCGGTTATGGCAATTGTATTATTATTGACCATGGCGGCGGGGTATCTACTTTGTATGGTCATATGTCCTCGTTGGTTGCCAAAACAGGACAAAAAGTAAGTGCCGGGGAAACCATCGGCAAGGTTGGTTCCACCGGTGTATCGACAGGGAACCATCTGCATTTTGAGGTGCGTATCAATGGTTCTACGGTAAATCCAGCAAATTATGTATAAAATTTTTGTACAGGCTCTGCCAGGCGGAGTCTGTATTTTTTTGTTGGCATAGCGATGCAGGAAAAAAGCAGGTATTTTCTTTTATGCTGTGGAAGAATAAAGCAGCGTAAATAATTAGTGAGAGAAGAACATAAGGGGGTTGTTGTTATGATGGAGGAAGTCAAGCTGCCTGCGTCGGATCATACCATGTTGTATGTGCATTGTTGGCGGGCAGAGCAGCCGAAAGCGGTTATTCTATTGGCGCACGGAATGACGGAGCACAGTTTGCGGTATGAACGGTTTGGGCAATTTTTAAGCCAGAACGGCATTTCTCTGTATTGTCATGACCAACGGGGCCACGGGAAAACTGGCGGCATGCGGCTGGGCCATTTGCGTAAGGGCGTAGAGTGGAACATGATGATCAATGATTTGTTTACCATCAAGAAAAAATTGATTGACGTGGAAACTGACTGTCCGATTTATCTGATGGGGCACAGTATGGGCTCCTTTCTGGTGCGGCGCACCGTACAACTGCGGCCTTCTATGTTTGACGGTTTGATTTTATCGGGTACCGGCGATGGACAGGGCACGGCGGGAAGAGCCGCTGTCAAAATTGCCAGCGTGGCCTGTTTGCTGACAGGGCAGGAAACCTATTCTAAAAAATTACAGAAGCTGATGTTCGGCAGCTTTAATCGAGGCATTGTCAATCCGCAATCCGAATATGATTGGCTAACCCGTGACCAGGCGGAACTGGAACGCTATTTGAATGACAGTTGGTGCGGGTTCACCTGTACCAACGGCTTCTATCATGAACTGCTGCAAGGCATTCAACTGGCCAATGACCCGCAAAATATAGCCTCTATGCGGAAAACGATGCCAGTGTATCTATTTTCCAGCGATTGTGACCCTGTGGGGAATATGGGCAAAGGCGTGCGGCATGTGCAGCAGCTATTTGCGCAAGCCGGTATGCAGGATGTGACAGTGCAGTTATATCCCGGCGGGCGCCATGAGATGTTAAATGAGATAAATCGGGATGCCGTCATGGCGGACTTGCTGCAATGGCTGGAGGCAAAAACGGCGGAGCTTGATAAACAGGAGCAGAGCAGTCATGAAACAGTATGAAATTACTTTTCATAAGCACAGTTGTTTTCAAGTAGAAGATGAACAATGCGTCTTTCTTTTTGACTGGTTTGATGAACAGCCGCCTGTGTTGGATGGCAGTAAAATGATTTATATTTTAAACAGCCACAAGCATACCGACCATTACAATGCTTGTTTACTGCAATTAGCGGAGCAGTACGAGCGAATTCAGTTTATTTTCTCGCGGGAAATTAAAATGCCAAAGGAAGATGGCCGTTTCTTAGCGGTAAAGCGCGGCGGATGCTATGAGCTGGACGGACCGGCGCCTTTTCGTCTGGATACCCTGGCTTCTACCGATATTGGCGTAGCCTTTTTATTGCATTATGGAAATCAGGTTATCTATCATGCCGGCGATTTGAATTGGTGGAGCTGGAGCGGTGAAAGTGATTCCTGGAATCGTAATATGGAAGCCCGGTTCAAACAGATTATGCAGCAATTGGAGAGCATGGAACTTGATTTGGCCTTTGTGCCCCTAGACCCGCGTTTGGAAGAACGGTTTTGTTGGGGCTTTGATTATTTTTTACAGCACACGAAGGCCAGGTATGTGTTTCCTATGCACATGTGGGAACAACTGGATACTGTGGCGAACTGGAAAGCATTGCCTCAGAGCGCCGCTTATCGGCAGCAAGTGCAGGAGATACAATATCAGGGACAGCGTTTTATACGGACAATTTGAGCTGACGTTAGGCAGAGGCTTAGTTCTTTGCCTGACGTTTTTGATTTGGAGGATGCTGTCCTGCGATGGCCGTATTTTTCAGAGAAAAGCCGATAGCGATGTTACAGACGCATAGAACTGGGGTATTTCTGCGGTTAGAGGAGATTGTAAAAAAAAATGAAAAAAATTCAAAAAAAGTGTTGACAGAAAAGAACAATGCATATATAATAATCAATGTCGCTGGTGAGCAACACCAAGAACGACAGAGAATGTGGGAGTTTAGCTCAGCTGGGAGAGCGTCTGCCTTACAAGCAGAATGTCGGCGGTTCGATCCCGTCAACTCCCATTTTCATTGTGGCGCAGTAGTTCAGATGGTTAGAATGCCAGCCTGTCACGCTGGAGGTCGTGGG
>CABQBF010000018.1 GCA_902462325.1 uncultured Peptococcaceae bacterium | reverse complement strand
ATGATTTTTTCAAAAGTATATTGATGCAAAATTACGCATGACGACCGCTCCTTTCGTGGGAGATTTTTGGTAATGCCCTTTACTCTAGTATATCCTATGTTTGAGCGGTTGACTATATATTTCAACTTAACAGAACCTTTCCACTTATTTTGGAGAATAAGCGAATGTTTGGTTTATTGGGATTTGATGCAAGTGGTATAGCTAATATACCAGATAGTTGGAAAGTAGAAACTGTCTATCAATCACCTGTAATTTGCTGCATGAATAAGGAATCTGGGTATGAAGATTTTCAAATTCTTACAGAAGATATGTTGCAGCCGGGAATGTTGATTGGATTGGGTTTTTCAAAAAAACATATGCATTATATGCAGGGAAGTAAATATAATTTATATACAGTTAATTTAGATTTAGTTCGTGCCACAATTTTAAAAAATGAAAATGCCTGCGTATTATTACCGCAATGCATTGCAGAAAAGCTGTTTCAGCCAGAAGAAGTCTGTTTTATGAAATTTATGCCGCAGCAGACCGTTACATTTGGTTTTGTTTATAACAGGCAAGCTATGGAGGAAGGAGTTTTGGACGACGTTTTTTTGCGATTATTTAAACGAACGCTGCAAAATGTGTTGGCGGTTTAAAATCATATAGATATTGTTATGTTTAGTAGAGCCGGTTTCGTAAAACATTAGATGTTTTTAATGTTTTCGAAACCGGTGTTCTTTTATGCCATTTTGTTATAAGAAAGAATAAAAATAAGACGATAATGTTATTTGACAAATAAATATATTTTATATATTATAAAGATAAGAAGAAATATAAACTATTAGCAATGATTAAAATAATCCAATCTGTAGAGATTTTTATCATGGCTAGATACACAAAAAGGAGTGATTTTTATGTTGAGAAACAGAGGGTTAACAAACAAGCTTATGGTGTTAGGGATTGATGGTATGGATCCCCGTTTTACCAAACGTCTATTGGATGAAGGAAAATTACCGAATATCAAGAAATTGGTCGAGGCCGGTGCTTGCAGAGAAGATTTAATGCTCTTGGGTGCTAATCCTACCATTACACCGCCATTGTGGGCAACTTTAGCGACAGGCTGCTATCCAATGACCCATGGGATTACTGATTACAGCATTTCTGCCGAAGATGATAAAGAAGTGTCACTAGGGGCGTTTTCTTCTCGTTTTCTGAAAGCAGAGCCTATTTTTAATGTAACCGCACAGGCAGGCTTAAAAACACTGGTATTTCATTGGCCAGGTGGTAGCTTCCCTCCAAGCATTGAAAGCGATAACTTATATACTGTTGATGGTTCCAGTCCAGGAGCATGTTGCGGATGGTGTTCTAGAATTGACAGCGATACGGCCATTATTGCAAGTACAAAAACGAAAAAACCGGTGTTCAAACCATTATCGACAACGGTTAGTGATTTGGAGGGTGATGAAGAATTAACTTGTCTGTGGACTTCTGCGTTGAAAAAGGCATCGAAAGCTGCGCAAGATCAGTTAGAGGAACACAGAAAGAAATATGCTGAATTCATTGATGTTCCCGGGTATACTGTTGAACCAAGTTATGTAACAAATGATGTACTGATTGATGAATCACAACAAGTACAGTGGTTTGTAGGTGATTATCCAATTAACTGCTCTATGTCACCGATTACAGAACCAGAAGGATGGGCATTTGAAGTTCCGGTAAATAGTAAAGAATTTATGTTGAAATTGTTATACGGAAAGGTTACCCGTTATGCATTAATTTTGCAGAACGAAGAAGGAAAATATGACCGTGTAGCTATTTATAAGGATAAGCAAACTGAAAAAGAAATTATTATTTTAGAAAACGATGTCTTTACGACGCATGTATTTGATACGATTCCAACCGCAGATGGCGGAGAAACAAATGTGACCCGTAATATGCGTTTACTGGAAGTAGCAGAAGATGGTTCTTATGTACGCATTTGGGCTTCTTGTGGGATGCTGCGCGAAAATGATTCTGTATTTTTCCCGAAATCTCTGCATGATGAATTGATTAGTAAGTTTGGGCCTCCACAGCCAACCAGCCAGATGAGTGGTAATGATGCCGATTTGATTATGAAATGTAACAACGAACAGTGGCGTTTGGCAGCAAAATGGCAATCAGATTGTATGCATTATTTGATTGAAAGTAAAGGAATCGAAGCGGTGTTCTCTCATTATCACAATGTAGACTTGCAGACCCATAATTATGTTAAGTATATGAAAAATAGAGAAACCTCCCGTTACGATGAAAGCGAAGTTGTAAAATTTGCGGAAGCTACCTACCAGACCACCGATGAATATCTGGGTACTTTCTTGCATTATTTGGATGAAGGTTGGACTATTATTGTATGCTCTGACCATGGTTTGAACTGCTGTGAAGGGGATGGTTCCCGTGTTATGGGAGACTCTCGTGGTGTAAATGCTGACCCATTGCGTAAATTTGGTTATACCGTATTGAAACGTGACAGTGAAGGAAATGAAATGGCGGAAATTGACTGGGAAAAAACAACAGCGTTCCAGACCCGCTCCAACAGTATTTATATTAACCTAAAAGGTAGAGATCCTCATGGAATTGTGGAGCCTGAAGATAAATATGAATTGGAAGAACGTATTATTACTGATTTGTACAGCGTTAGAGATCCAGAGACAGGCCATCGTTTTGTAAGCCTTGCATTACACAATAAGGATGCGGTATTGCTGGGTTTAGGTGGTCCACTATGTGCTGATATTATTTGCTTTGTGCATGATGATTATGCAGTTGGACATGGTACTGGTCTTTCTACTGCTTGTGGTCACAATGACACTTCGTTATCCCCAATCTTTATCGCGGCAGGGAAAGGGATTAAGCAAGATTATCGTACGGAACGTTGGATCCGGGAAGTGGATGTTGCGCCAACAATATCTGTTCTGTTAGGAGTTGACATACCTAAAGAATGTGAAGGTGCACCAGTTTATCAGATATTAGAAGAGAATGTATAATGCAAAAATGATACGAATGCTAAGCTTTTTTGTTGTAACAAGACAGAAAAATAGGCGTTAGACAATAGTGGCAGAAAATGATATTTTTAATAAATAAAAATTTATAATAACTGTGTAAGGAGAAAAACTGATGGCACAATTAACATCAAAGGTTTTTGTCTGTGGCGTGGATGCTATGGACCCAAGATTAACTAGAAAGTATATTGATATGGGTTTGATGCCCAATGCGAGAAAAATGTTGGAGCGGGGTGCGGCCCGTGAGGATTTGGTAATGTTGGGCTGTATGCCCACCGTTACACCACCACAGTGGACAACTATGGCTACAGGCTGTACGCCACAGGTTCATGGAATTACCTCATTTTATCGTTTAGGTGGAGATCTGGATATGATTAATATGAATCTGGATTCCCGTTTGTGCAAAGCAGAACAGATGTGGAATGTAACTGCTGAAGCTGGTAAAAAAACATTGGTATGGCATTGGCCAGGCAGTGCATGGCCGCCATCTTCTGATAGTCCAAATTTGACTGTTGTGGACGGTAGCTCTCCAGGCAGTGTCAATATGAGTACGGCCCAGATTGATGGAGAATATTTGTTTATTGCCAGTGTAGATAATGAACGTGTAGCATTTCGATCTGGTGAAGCAAATGGTAGTAAAGTGCCTTGCGTCATTACTGGTTTAGATGAACAAGAAGATGATATTAGTAGCGGTTCTGCTTGGGGTGGTAAATATAATCCAGAAGATTTAGCCAAGAGTCCTGGTTGGTCCCAGTATATTATTGATCCGCATGTAAATGGTCAGGGCGGTTATATTGATTTCCCAATTGATGTGGGGTACTCTCCAATTAAAGATGCCGATGAAAAATGGGTAGAAGCTCCAGTTGGCGCAAAAGAATTTACACTGGTTTTATCTGGTGGTTTAATTCGCAGACCATCTTTAATTTTGCAAAATGAAGAAGGCAAATATGACCGGATTGCAATTTACAAAAATAAAAAATCAGTAGAACCATTAGTAGTCATCCATAATGGTGAATATGTACGGGATTATATGGACGATGCTATTAAACATGATAAACCAGTGCCATCTAATCGCGATATGCGTGTATTGGAATTAAGGGAAGATGGCACTTTTGTGAGGATGTGGGTTTCCGCTTCTATGGATGCAACAGTGAATATGATGTGGCATCCAGCAGAATTATATCAGGAAATTTTGGATAATATCGGCTTCCCTCCACCAACTTCAACATTGGGTGGTGGCAATAAAGAATTGTTGCTGAATTGTACCAATGCATGTTGGGAACACACTTTAGAATGGCAGAGTGCATGTTTGCTGTATATGATGGAACAGAAAGGGATGGAAGTAGTATTCTCCCATTTCCATGCGCCTGATTTGCAGAAACACATGTTTATTCGTTTTATGCATGATGGACATCAGGAAACAACGCCAGAAGATTATGAAGAAATCATGCAGGCCGTTTATACTCAGGTGGATCGCTATTTAGGTAAATTTGTGCATTTATTAGATGAAGGCTGGACCATTATGGTAGTATCTGACCATGCACAGGTTTGCCCGACCTATGGAATTCGCGGTTTAGGTGACATGGGGATGAATTGTCAGTTGATGGAAGAATTGGGCTTTTTGAAATTAAAAACTGATGAAAACGGTAATAAATTACCAGAAGTTGATTGGGAACACACAAAAGCGGTTGCCAACAGAGAAATGCATATTTATCTGAATTTAAAAGGCAGAACCGAGCATGGTATCGTAGATCCAGAGGATCAGTATCAACTGGAAGAAGAAATCATGACAGCCTTATATGGTCATAAGGACCCCGTTAGTGGGCAAAGAATTATTTCCTTTGCATTGCGGAGGAAGGATGCAGTATTGATTGGTTTGGGTGCAGAATATCCGACCTGTGGTGATATCATTTATTGCATGGCAGAAGGCTATGAACATGACCATGATGATAGTTTGCCAACATCGTTGGGTGAATGTGATACTTCTGTATCGCCAATCTTCTTTGCGGCAGGTGCTGGTTTGAAACAGGGAATCTATACAGACCGTATGATTCGTCAAACCGACGTGGCACCAACCATTGCGACCTTGTTGGGTGTGCGGATGCCGGCGCAGTGTGAAGGGGCTCCAATTTATCAGATCTTAGCAGACTAGAGTATCCTATAGATATTGATGGATGTCTGCCAGACTGCTGGTAATACAAGCTGGCAGACATTCTTTTTGACTTTTTATTTGTAAAGAGGTGCAATCTGCGTGGGTGTAAGTGAAGAATTATCTCTGTTTCGAGATGTGCAGGTAGCATTAGAAGTGCGTAGCATGGCAGCATTAGGAAAATTCCCAAAAGAAATTACTGTTTATGGGTTGACTTATTACCAAGCAGGTCAGAGGCAGTATATGATTAGTGCAGATTCGTCGAAATTAATTTCTTTTTTGAATGATGCAGAAAATCGAAAATATTTTCCAACTCCAATAGAGACTTATTCTGAACGATTGGTGATTCCGGAAGGCTATGAAGAAGATGTCGTGCATAGAATTAAGTTGCAGTTAGCCCGTAAATTACAAAATGCGTATCCAAGTGAAGTGTTTGTGGCACTGGAAAACTTAAGTAATCAAATACCGAATGACAGTATGGAATCAAGATTATTAAATTATAGAAAAAAGTTGGAAAGCGTATTTTATAAAGACAAACTACAGGCTTTTCAGGCGTTATGCACACGAGCGTATTTGCGAAAAAATATATCAGGATTAGTTTATCAGCAGTTGGCAAATTGGTGTCAAAAACGATTGATACAGTTGGAAGAAAATATTCCGCCTAGCAGTAAAAAAGAAAAAAACTTTTATGGATTAGCTGTTTTGCAAGAACATAAAATTGGTCGTTGTGTGATTAATGCTAACTTAAAGTGTATTTATGAAGAACAATGTGCTTTGGAAAAGCAAGGGCTTTTGTTGACATCATGGTATAGGAAAGCGTTCCATGTGGAAAAACAGGAAAGCCTGCAGGGGCTGAAAGGTCAGATGGCAGATATATTAGCAGAAATTTATGATCAGGATTTGATTTATTTAATGGAGCAAGTTGAACAAGCACCAAGTGTAATTGAGCCGCAGAGTTGGCGGAAATTATTAGAACAAATGGCCGTGTTGGGAGAAAAAGCAAGGGCGCTGGTTTGGTATTATGGTCGGCAATGGGGCGTAAATATGCAGCAAACAGGAGGAGAATAGACCGTGAATACGCAATATCAGCAGTATCATCAAAATGAAAAACGCGTGGAAATGCTGAAAAAGAGGGTGCAAAGGTGTGTTTGTAAATCTTGCGGTAGTTCATTAAGTCTACGGCAAATTGATTTTCATGATTTTGAGGATGCTCGAATTGAAATTTTTTGTGAACATTGTGACCGCATTGAATTTGGGATAGAACCGGAAATTTATACGAGTGCGCGTTATTATGTTGATGAGTTTCAAGTGAATTTCTATCCAGATTTAGGAGATAATCAGGTTACACAGAAAATGACAGTTGCCAGTATTGCAGATATCATGAGTTGGGCGTTGCAGAATATGGGTTATTTGACCAAAGAAGGTTTTGCAGTGAAGCCAAATATGGAAGGAAAAATTTTAGGTGAGTGCATTGTATTGAATGACCAGATGCTTGATGAATTGGAGAAGGAGTTAGATCCACAATGAATCAGGGAAACAATGTAATTGAAGCAAAGGAACTTAGCTATCAGGTGGGGCACCAATATTTACTGAATCATATTAACTTGAAAATTGCACAGGGTGAACATTGGCTGCTTTATGGTATGAACGGCTGTGGAAAAACGACACTGTTAAGTATTTTATCTGGTTTTCGTCAACAAACGCAGGGAGAATTGAAAGTTTTTGGAGAAGCATTTGATGACCATAATATTTTACAGCTTCGAAAAAAAATTGGTTGGGTTAGCAGTTCTTTTTTTGATGCACGGTATCACCATGAACGTGTTTTGGATATTGTGTTATCAGGTAAGTTTGGTACTTATGGATTAGATTGGGGTTTAGATAGCGCTGATTATCGGAGAGCCAATGCGTTATTGAGCGCTTTGGGATTAGCGGATAAGGGACAGCAGAGCTATGACAGATTGTCTAAGGGTCAGCGTCAGAATGTATTGACTGCGCGGGCGTTTATGGGAAATCCGGAAATATTATTGTTGGACGAGCCCTGTTCAGGATTAGACGCTTTGGCAAAAGTGCGCTTCATGAATCTATTAGAAGCGTTAATGGAACAAACAAATTTAACAGTGCTATTTGTTAGTCACGAGATAAATGATGTGAAGGATTTATTCCCGCGTACGATTTTATTGCGGAATGGAAGGTTATTCGCGCAAGGTGATACAGAAGAATTATTTCAGGAATCAAATTTATCTATATTTTTCCAGCAAAAAGTAATGCGTACGGAGGTGATGGAAACAAAAATAACTTCTGCAGGTCAACAAGAACTGGATATTTTAAATTTTTGTGATAATAGTATACATTTTTAACACATGTTTTTAAATGATTATTTAGCGATTATATAGTAAAAAATTACTATATAATCGCTAATTTTTTACATTAAGTATTATGTTGAAAATATATAGTTTTTTTACATGGAAAAAAAGGAATTTGCTGGGGAATAAAATATTGAAAGAACAGTATCATGCATAGGGATTAAGGAGGCGTTGCAGTATGATTGATAGTAAAAGTAAACTAATCAAATGGGCAATTGTTTTGTTTTTTGTATTCTTTTTTGGCTTTATTCCACCCTTTGGCGCTATGACAGAAGTTGGAATGCGGGTTTTAGGTATTTTTATCGGTGCAGTTTTCGGCTGGACCACATTGGGAATTTTAGAAGTTACCTTTATTGCAATGATTGGATATGGTATCACAGTTGGATTTAATACATTTGTCGCAAGCAGCTTTGGTACTGCAATGATTGCTATGATGTTGATTTTTTTCCCATTGTGCGGAATGTTAAATAAATACGGAGTTTTAGAGGTATTAGCGCAGAAATTTGTTTCTAATAAGTTTTGTGAAGGACATCCTTGGCGTATTTGTTTTATGATTATGTTGGCTACCTATGTTTGTGCGCCAATTAATGCATTGGTAATTGCAATTTTGATGGTAGCTTTTGTACGCAATGTCTGTATTGTGGCAAAAATTCAAATGCCATCTAAATGGTCAGTAGCGATGTTGATTGGTGTGGCTTTGGCAATTATGACAGGCCAATTGATGATTCCGGTATTTGGGACTCCTCTTGTATTGGTAGCAGCTTTAGGAGCAATTACAGGTATTCAGGTTAATATGGTGAAATACATGTTGCTGCTTATTCCAGTAGGTATTGTATTATTGTTCGTGTATGTATTTGCTATGCGTTTTGTGTTAAAAGTCGATGTAACGCCACTGAAAAATCTAACGATGGAAGCGTTAGGTGGAAAACAATCCTTCAATAGTGACCAGATTAAGGCGTTAGTAATTACGTTGCTTACTTTATTTGCACTGATTTGTAATAGTGTTGTACCGCAAGGTACGGCATTATATACAGTTTTGTCAGGAACGCTGGGGATATTCGGAATTTCGCTGATTGCGCTTGGTGTGCTGTTATTTATGAAGAATTCCAAAGGCGAACCATTATTTGTGTTTACAGAATGTGCGCATAAGGGTATGGCATGGGAACCCTTTTATTTAGCGGCATTTATTGTTCCATTTGCTACCTATATGACTGGTGGAGAAACTGGCATTCCGCAGACAATCACATCGGTAATGGGACCAGTGATGGGCTTACCGCCAATCGTATTTTTGGTAATCATGTTCTTTTTAGTAACAATTATTACGAACTTTGCGCAGAACACAGTGGTAATCATTATGTTCTTACCGTTATTCTTGGCTTATGCAACAGCTACTGGTTTTCACATGGAAGGATTTTATATCTTATTGTTCATGGTAGCACAGCTAGCAATTTCTACGCCAGGTTCTTCTACACCTTGTGGGATTGTTTACTCAACGACTGATATGGTTGATGTTGGTATGGTAATGAAAATGGCATTGAAGGTGTTACCATTGTTATTTATCGCATTAATGGTAGTAGGGATTCCATTGACCTTTTTACTATGGTAGTATCATTTTAAATTGTATTACAACTTAGCAATGTAGAATTTTATTGGCAGACAATTAGCTGAGATAGGCTGGTTGTCTGCTTTTGCATAGAAAAACTTGTTGAGGGTACAGAATGTGTTATAATAACACTAGAGACGATAAAAATAAAAGGAACGAATTTATATCAAGTTTGAGGGAAACAGCATGATTTTATTACAGCTATGGCCAGAATTCTTGTCAAATTTTATTGCCACCGTGGCTATTGTAGAACCGTTATTCTTTGGCTCTTTTTTGGAAATGGGTTCACTAACACAGATGCTTTGCGAGAATTTTTGTATCGACGGGAATTTTTTCAAGAAGCCATTTTTCTATGCGATTTTTTTATTGTAGCTGTTACCATGTATTTAATTGTGGAACGAAAACAAAATCAGTTCAGTATTGTCAGAATAGTGGCTTATACAGGCTTTGAACTTTTTGTGGTGCTGGCGGTAATTATTTTGCGTGTCGATTACCAATGGAATGCAGGTCATTTATGGTTGACATTGCATGCTTCTGTGCTGAACTGGTTCATCCAAGGTTTGTATTTGTTATTGAGCAAAAGCTGTTTTTATTGGAAGATAACGTAAAAATGAAAGATACAGCATGAATATATTTGAGAAAGCTATAATATCTAAAAATGGCTGTTACCATATTGGTAGCGCCATTTTTTTTTACAACAATGTGCCATATGTGCAACAATAGAGTATTTAATCAAGATGGAAGGCATTCATTTAGATAAGTTCTTGAGTATCGTGTAATGAAAAAAGATGGTCTTCTTTTGTTTTATGAGAATGTGTTTGGTTTAGATATACAGATAATTTTTGTCATAACGTGTGCAGTACAAGAAAAAAGATACGCATATAAAAATTTTATGTGAACATAGAAAAATCTTACAGGAAAAAGTTTGTTTCTGCTGGGAATATTCGTTATAATATTCATTAGCTATATGGAAAATCGGAGGAAACGGGGAACAGACTATGGCAAAGGGCAAGGAAAAAAGCGTCTTTTTCTGTCAGGAATGCGGATATGAAAGTGCAAAATGGTTGGGGAAGTGTCCTGGCTGCGGACAGTGGAATACCTTTGTAGAAGAAACTGTTTCCAAGCAGAAAAATGAAACAGCACGGTTGCTGCCATCCAGTGAGCCAGTGGGATTACAGGACATTACATATGATGATTTGCTGCGGATTGACACAGGCATTCATGAGTTAAATCGTGTGCTGGGCGGCGGTATGGTGCCCGGCGCTTTAATGTTGCTGGCTGGCGACCCGGGTATTGGCAAGTCCACGTTAACGATGCAGCTAACGGAAACCATTCAGTTAGACGGCAAAATATTGTATGTTTCGGGGGAAGAATCCCGGCAGCAGTTAAAAATGCGGGCGCAGCGCTTGCAGGTTAAGACGGGACAGTTGTTGATTTTAACAGAAAATAATTTATCTGTAATTGAAAAGCAGATAGAAAAGATACAACCTAAGCTGTTAATTTTAGATTCCATTCAGACAGTGTATTTGCCGGAGGTGTCCTCTGCGCCAGGTAGTGTGAGCCAACTGCGGGAATGCACAGGGCGGATTATGCAGTGGGCCAAAGGTTTGGAAATATCAATTATGGTGGTAGGTCATGTCACGAAAGACGGCTCTGTGGCCGGTCCGCGGGTGCTGGAGCATATGGTGGATACGGTATTATTTTTTGAAGGCGAGCGGCATAACCATTTTCGAATTTTGCGGGCCTTGAAAAATCGTTTTGGCTCCACCAATGAAATTGGCGTGTTCGAGATGCAGGAGCGGGGCTTGCAGGAAATCAGCAATCCTTCGGAGATTTTTTTATCGGAGCGACCGCAAGGCGCTATCGGTTCTGTTGTGGTGCCTTGCATGGAAGGCAGCCGTCCTGTTTTGGTCGAATTGCAGGCGTTGGTAGCGGCCAGTCCTTATGGACAGCCGCGGCGTATGACCAATGGCGCCGATTTTAACCGCACGGCCATGCTGTTGGCGGTGTTAGAAAAGAAAATGCGATTGCCCATGGGAAATCAGGATATTTTTTTGAATGTGGTGGGCGGTTTGAAGATAGATGAACCAGCCATTGATTTGGGCATTATTGTAGCGTTGGTGTCCAGTATGCAGAACCGTCCTATTTTAGATGATGTGATTATTTTAGGCGAAGTGGGGCTGACTGGCGAAGTCCGCACCATCAGCTTTTTAGAGAAACGATTAATTGAAGCGGAAAAAATGGGTTTTCGAACGGCGATTGTACCAAAAGGCAATTTGAAACGGGAACAGCAGTATCCGTTGGAAGTGCGAGGCGTTCGCAGTGTGTCGGAAGCGTTAAAGGTAACTTTAGGAGGCGCGTAAATGGAACGATTAGGTGGAAAAAAGAACGAACTGATTAATTTACTGAAAAAAACTGCGCCGGGTACGCCTCTCCGTGAAGGTTTGGATAATGTGCTGCGGGCAAAAACAGGCGGTCTGATTGTGTTGACGGACGATCCGGCCATCAATGATATGGTGACAGGCGGATTTGTGATTGATTCGCCCTATTCGCCGGCCAGTTTATATGAGTTGGCCAAGATGGACGGGGCGATTATTCTGAATAAAGATGCTACGCGGATTTTGCGGGCCAATGCCCATTTAAATCCGGATCCCAGCGTGCCATCCTCTGAAACAGGGATTCGGCATCGCACTGCCGAAAAAGTGGCTCGTCAGATGGATGTGCTGGTGGTTTGTATTTCACAGCGCCGGAATGTTATTACTCTGTTTAAAGGCGATATTAAGTATTATGTAAAAGAAAGCAATGTGCTGGTAGGCTTGGCCAATCAGGCTGTACAGACATTGGATAAATATAAAACTGTTTTGGACAAAGCACTGAACAGTTTGAGTGTGCTGGAATATGATGGTATGGTTTCCATTACCGACGTGGCTAAAGTGTTGCAGCGGGCGGAAATGTTTTCCCGTGTAGAAGAAGAATTGAGTAAGTATATCAGCGAGCTGGGAACAGAAGGCCGTTTGATTCAGATGCAGGTGGAAGAATTGATTGCCAATGTGGCTCGCGATGAAGAGCGCACCATTATGGATTACGAAAACTGGGGCGGGCAGAAAAATGTGAAGGATATTTTGGCCCGGTTGCGCAGCTTAAAAGCGGAAGAACTGCTGCATCTGGAAATTTTCGCGCGGGAGTTGGGTTATGAAATCGGCAAAGAGCAGGATAGTATTCTGGTTACTCGCGGTTATCGTTTGTTGAGCCGAATTCCGCGGCTGCCCTTTGGGGTTATTCAAAATATGGTGCATTATTTTGGTTCCTTCACAAAAATTCAGCAGGCTTCTGTGGAAGAATTGGATGAAGTAGAAGGAATTGGAGAAACGAGGGCGAAAACAATTAAAGACGGGTTGAAAAGAATGCGGGACCAGATTTATTCGGAGTTCCACTGGATTTAACAAAAGACTGAGATTTTTGTTATTAATTCTTGACACTCGTTTTGTAAAATGGAATAAGAAGGGAGGTGAGATCGAATGAGATATAATGTAGTGAAAAGAATTGTACAGTTTTTTCTCGCTTTGGCATGCATAGCCGGGGTTCTGTATGCATCTCCGCTGCTGGCAGTACCGTTGACCGTTCAATTTGGTTGGTCTGCACGCAGTGTTTTCATGCTACAGATTTTGCTTGCTGTGGTGGCTGGCTTATTGGGGTGGCTGATTGCAGTACCGATTTTAAATCGGGTGATTATGCTGACAAAGTGGGCGGAAGGAAAATTACAGAAAATGTCCACGCAGGATTTACTGAGTGGCGCCATTGGTTTAATTATCGGACTTATAGTAGCATTTTTTATTGGCTATGCTTTGTCCTTTTTACCAATCATCGGGCCGTATATGCCGGTTGTAACATGTCTGGTATTCGGCTATTTGGGGATTAGCTTGGGTATCCGTAAGCGGGAAGAGCTGATAGCGGTGATTGTAGGGCTTGGCAAAGAAAGTAACCGGCTTCGGGTCAAGGGCAAGACGAGAGCAGCAGGGTATTGCAACATGCCTAAGGTTCTGGATACAAGCGTTATTATTGACGGAAGAATTGCAGATATTTGCAAAACAGGGTTTGTGGAAGGCCCTATCATTATTCCTAATTTTGTACTGGAAGAGCTGCGTCATATTGCGGATTCCTCTGATGCCTTGAAGCGTGCAAAAGGCCGCAGAGGGCTGGACATGCTGAATATCATTCGTAAAGAGTTGGATATTGAAGTTGAGATTTCCAATAAGGATTATGATGATATTTCCGAAGTGGACGATAAACTGGTGCGTTTGGCCCAGGAATTATACGGCTGTGTGGTAACCAACGATTATAACCTCAACAAGGTGGCAACCTTGCAGGGGGTTGTAGTGCTGAACATCAACGAACTGGCCAACGCCATTAAACCGGTGGTATTGCCTGGCGAAAAGATGACTGTCACAGTGGTGAAAGATGGAAAAGAACATAACCAGGGCGTCGCGTATTTAGATGATGGCACCATGATTGTAGTGGAAAATGGCCGTCGCTTTATTGGAGAAACCATTGAGGTTGAAGTGACAAGCGTGATACAAACCAATGCTGGTCGAATGATTTTCGGCAAACCGTTGGAAAAATAAAAATTGCATGGCAAAATAGAAAGGCACAAACAAAAGGGAGGTGTTGCAAATGGTCTGCGTTGTTATGGCGAAGGCTTTGTTGCAGCAGCTCCTTTCGGTGTATCTGAAAGGTTGTGAAGTATGAAAACGGCAGCAATTATTTTGGCGGCTGGGGCAGGAAAACGAATGGGCGTAGGACAGAATAAATTATTTCTCACTTTGCAGGGCAAGCCGATTTTGCAACATACGGTAGAAGCCTTTCAGCGCAGTGTGCAGATTGACGGCATTGTCTTGGTGGCGAAGAAACAGGAAATGACACAGGTGCGGAAAATGGTGCCGCAGGCGGTGTTTGATAAAATTTTGTTGTATGCGGTGGGCGGCAAGGAACGGCAGGATTCGGTGTTGTGTGGTTTGACGGCGCTGCCCGCCTGTTATGAGCGGGTGCTCATTCATGACGGCGCCCGCCCTTTTGTGACAGAGCCATTAATCGAGAAGCTGATGGAGGCCGTTACGCCAACTTGCGGTGCAGTGGCTGGCGTACCGGCTAAGGATACCATTAAGCGGGTCGGTCATGACGGCCTAGTGCAAGAAACGCTGGTGCGCAGTGAGTTGTGGAATGTGCAAACGCCGCAATGCTTTTATCGAGCGCCGATTTTGCACTGCTATCAGCAAGCACAGCAGGAAGGCTATTGTGGTACCGATGACGCATCCTTGGCGGAGCATTACGGGTTAGCAGTAAAACTGGTACAGTCCTATTATGAAAATATAAAACTGACCACACCGGAGGATTTGGATGTGGCTGACGTATTTTTGCGGCGTATGGCCGCTGGTCTTTTATTATAGTTATCCTTTGCGGCAGTCGATAGGGCAGGATGGAATATTTTTTGTATTGAGGTGAATAACGTGCGAATTGGATTTGGTTATGATGTGCATCAATTGGTCGAAAATCGCAAGTTGATTTTAGGTGGTGTAGAAGTGCCCTACGAAAAAGGGTTGTTGGGACATTCGGACGCAGATGTGCTGATTCATGCCTTGATGGATGCTATGCTAGGAGCGGCCGGTATGGGCGATATTGGCCGTCATTTTCCCGACACCGACGCCCAGTATCGAGGCATTTCCAGCATGATTTTGCTGCAAAAAGTAACAGAACTGTTGACAGATGCCGGATATATGGTGAATAATATTGATGTTACGGTGGTAGCACAGCAGCCCAAGCTGGCAGGTTATATTCCTCAGATGGAAGCTAATCTGGCTCAGGTCTTACAGGTGCCGACAGATGCTGTCAATGTGAAGGCCACTACCACAGAAAAGCTGGGCTTTGAAGGGGAAGGCCTGGGAATTTCCGCTTATGCGGTTTGTTCTATCAAACGCACACAGGCGTAGGACATGCTGAAAACGGAATGAATAAGCAAAGAAAAATAATTGAGTAAAATTTGGAGGAATGGATTGTGGAAACTTATAGAGTGCGTTTTGCGCCAAGTCCAACTGGCCCGTTACATATTGGCGGCGCTCGTTCGGCATTATTTAATTATCTGTTAGCCCGGAAAAGCGGCGGGCAGTTTGTAGTGCGAATTGAAGATACCGATTTGGAGCGTTCCAGCAAAGAATCGGAAGTAAATATTTTTGAATCGTTGGCCTGGCTGGGTTTAGAAGCAGATGAATCGGTGCAGGTTGGCGGCCCATACGGTCCTTACCGTCAAACAGAACGGTTGGATCTTTATAAACAGTATGCCGACCAACTGTTGGCCGAAGGAAAGGCGTACTATTGCTTCTGCAGCGAAGAAGAAATTGAAGCAGAACGGGCCGTTGCTATGGAAAAAGGCGAAATGCCCATGTACAGCGGCAAATGTCGCAATTTAACAAAAGAACAGCAGGAGGCGTTGCTGGCACAGGGTAAAAAGCCTGTCATCCGTCTGCATGTGCCGGAAGGAGAAAAGCTGGTAGTCCATGATGCTGTGCGCGGTGTTGTTACCTTTGAATCCGATGGCGTAGGCGACTTTGTTATTGTTAAATCCGATGGCATTCCAACCTACAACTTTGCTGTTGTGATAGACGACCATCTCATGCAGATTAGCCATGTCATTCGGGCAGAGGAGCATTTATCCAATACACCGCGGCAAATTGCCGTTTATCATGCCCTGGGGTGGGAGGCGCCACAATTTGCTCATATTTCTTTGATTTTGGGCGAGGACCGCAAAAAAATGAGCAAACGGCACGGCGCTACTTCCGTTACCCAATACGAAAAATTGGGGTATCTGCCGGAAGCTGTGTTTAACTTTCTGGCATTATTAGGCTGGTCTCCAGGCGGCGAAGATGAAATCATGACTAAAGAAGAGATTATTGAAAAATTCTCTTTGGATGCGGTGTCTAAGAGTCCCGCCGTTTTTGATATGGAAAAATTAAAATGGCTGAACGGTCATTATATCCGCCAGAGTTCCATTGAACGGCTGGTCGGTTTGGCTATCCCTTATCTGCAAAGTGAGGGCTATTTGCCAGAAGAAATTGGCGAAACGGAACAGCAATGGGTTACTTTGATTATGCAGGCGCTGCAGGAAAAAATCCGCACGATCAACGAGATTGGCGAATTTATGCACCTGTTTGTCGGAGAAGAAATCACCATTGAAGATGAAGAAGCCAAAGAAGTACTGGCCGACCCCGATGTGCCAACGGTCATTGCCGCTTTTCAGGAAAAACTGGCTGCACTGCCAGAATGGAATGCCGACGATGTCAAGAAAATTTTTAAAGCCATCAGCAAAGAAACCGGCTTAAAAGGTAAGAAAGTATTTATGCCTATCCGGGTGGCGCTGACCGGTCAGATGCACGGGCCCGATTTGCATTTCATCATCCCTGTTTTGGGGCCGGAACTGGTTGCCAAACGATTGCAGCAGACGGTGAAACTGTAATGTCTACCTGTGACATCATAATTCGTGCCATGACAGAGGCTGATTGGCCTGCTGTGGCGGCTATTTACGAGCAGGGGACTGCGAGCCATAAAGCGACGTTTGCCCAGGAAGCGCCCACTTATGCGGCGTGGGATGCAGAGCATCATAAGCATACCCGTTTAGTTGCGCAAACAATTGACGGCGTGATAGCCGGCTGGGTGGCCATTGCGCCCAGCTTTGCCCGTCAGGTTTACAGTGGCGTGGCGGAAATCAGCATCTATATCCATAGCCAATATCAGCATCAGGGGGTCGGGAGGCAGTTGCTGGCAGCAGCCGCAGCGGAGAGCGAGCGCAACGGCATTTGGACGCTGGAAGCCCTTATCTTTGATGATAACCTAGCCAGTCTGGAGTTATTTCGCAAGTGCGGTTATACGCAGTTGGGAGTACGCCCCAAATTAGGCTATGATACCGCCTTGGGGTGCTGGCGCAATGTTGCCATGCTGGAACGGCGCAGCGCAGCAAAAGATTTTGCTTGACAAACGGCACCATGATTGCATACAATAAACTATAGCTTAGATCATTTCATATTTAAAAACAGAGAACGGGTAAAGTACTTTTGCGGAATGTGGCAGAGAGGGTTTGTCACCGGCTGAAAGCAGACCTGACAGAAAACAGAAGGAAGTGCGCCCGGGAGTTGAATGGTCAAATTTGCGCGGAATGCGCAGTAGTAGACGATTCCGTTTGGCCCCGTTATCGGCTTATGAGTATCCGTCAAGCGATGTGGACGGATAGAAACTAGAGTGGAACCACGGTTGCGCGTCTCTAAAGGAGAGGTGCAGCCGTTTTTTATTGCAGCAATACATACACTGCTACGAAAAAGCTAGCATACAAAGGAGATTGCCTATGGCCGAGAGAGCATACAAATCAATCCACAACACAGAGGAAGGAGCAAAGGCGGCTAGAAGAGAAACAGACGGAGCGGAAGGGGAAAAAGCTAACAATTATCATACCGTTGCTTATGTTTGTATTGCTAATGGGTGTGGTAAGCTATTATTTCCAAGGACTGTCACTACCCGATGCGCCAAGTGCTCGTAATGTAGCGGCAGTGGAGGTTACAAATCTGCGCAGCTCCTCTGAACCAATAATTGTTGAGAATGAAGAGCAGATTCAGGATGCCTGTAATGTATTTACGGCATTACGTTATCAATTTGGAGATGCTATGCAGGAGGAAGACAATTTTATCACCATTGTATATCATTTTGACGATGGCAGTGTAAAGACGCTAGAAGTGGCTGGGGAGGCTGTCACCTGGAATGTAAAAAGCTATTATATAAAAGAAAGCGATTTTTTCGTTCAGTTGGTGGAGGGATTGTTTTTTTAGGAGAACTGTCAGTAACAAGGATAAAATCACAAGTGGAGTCATAAAATAGAGGAGGCTGCTTATGTTTGAACAAGTGAGAGAAGACATTCAGGTTGTATTTGCGCGGGATCCCGCTGCCAAAACAAAAGTGGAAGTGCTGTTAAATTATCCGGGGCTGCATGCTATTTGGATTCAACGGGGCATCACCCACAGATTATATCAAAAAAAACATTATGTTTTGGCTCGGTTCATTTCCCAGGTGGCCCGCTTTTTTACCCAGGTAGAAATCCATCCCGGCGCCAAGCTGGGGCGGCGGTTATTCATTGACCATGGCGCAGGCATTGTGATTGGAGAAACAGCGGAAATTGGCAACGATGTGACACTGTATCAGGGCGTTACTTTAGGCGGTACTGGCAAAGAAAGCGGCAAACGCCATCCTACTTTGGGCAATGACGTTGTCGTGGGGGCAGGCGCTAAGGTGTTGGGCTCTTTCCGGGTAGGCAATAATGTAAAAATTGGGGCTGGCTCGGTGGTGTTAAAGCCAGTGCCAGACAATTGCACCGTTGTGGGAATTCCCGGCAGAGTGGTAGCCAAAGACGGCCAGAGCTTAAAGCATGACGCCGAGCTAAAAGCCAAGCATCAGGCCGACTTGGAGCATGATAAACTGCCCGACCCGGTGGAAGATGCTTTGGATTGCATGCAGAATAAAATAAAAGATTTAGAAGCAAAAATAAAATTTTGGGAGGAGAAACAAAATGAGCAAACCAATCATGGTGCATAATACGTTGAACAATACGAAAATGGAATTTAAGGCATTGGAGCCTGGCAAAGTAAAAATGTATGTCTGCGGGCCAACCACGTATAATTATATTCATTTGGGCAATGCCCGTCCTATTGTGGTGTTTGACACGATTCGCCGCTATTTGCTTTATCGCGGTTATGAAGTGACCTATATTCAGAACTTTACAGATGTGGACGACAAAATCATCAAACGGGCCCATGAAGAACAGGATGACCCCATCAAGCTGGCAGCCCGTTATATCGACGAATTTTTCAAAGATGTAAAAGCCTTGAACGTGCTGCCAGCCACCAAATATCCTAAAGTGAGCGAGCACATGCCGGAAATTATCGATTTTGTGCAGCGCATTATCGACGCAGGCTATGGTTATGAATTGGATGGAGACGTATATTTTTCTGTGCGTAAATACACAGGCTATGGCAAATTATCTGGACGCAATTTAGATGATATGCAGGCCGGCGCCCGCGTAGATGTGGATAGCCGCAAGAAGGATCCTATGGATTTTGCCTTGTGGAAGAGCGCCAAGCCGGGCGAACCAGCCTGGGATAGTCCATGGGGCAAAGGCCGCCCCGGTTGGCATATCGAATGCTCTGCCATGAGTCACAAATATTTAGGCGAGCAATTTGATATTCACGGCGGCGGTCAGGATTTGATTTTCCCCCATCATGAAAATGAAATCGCCCAGACCGAGTGTGTAACTGGAAAGCCTATGGCCAATTATTGGCTGCACAATGGCTTTATTACCATTAACTCCGAAAAGATGTCCAAATCGTTGGGCAACTTCTTTCTGCTACGGGATATTTTAGAAAAATTTGACGCGGAAACGGTGCGCTTCTATCTGCTTTCGGTGCAATACCGCAGCCCGTTGGATTTTGATGATGAAAAGCTGCAGGTAGCGCAGAAAGGTTTGGAACGGTTGAAAAATTGCTATACTGCCATGACCAACGGCTTAAAAGCCGCAACCGCAGAAAATACCGAAACAGGCGCAGCGCTGCTGCAAAAGATAGCCGCTGTAGAAGAGGCATTCCAAGATGCCATGAATGATGATTTTAACACTGCTTTAGCCAGTGCGGCGCTGTTTGACATGGCGCGAGAAATTAACACCTATCTCAAACAGGAGGTGCTGGATAAAACGGCGCTGCAAAAAGCAGCCGATACCTATACGGCCCTGTTAAGCATTATGGGACTGGATTTTGCTGCCGACAATGGTATGGACGACGGTTTGGTAGATGATTTGATGAATTTGCTCATTGACTTGCGGAAACAGGCGCGGGCCGATAAAAATTATGCAATGGCCGACCAAATTCGCAATCAGTTAAACGAGATTGGCGTAATTTTGGAAGACACCAAACAGGGTACTACTTGGAAACGAAAATAAGCTAGTATAACCAAAGCCCGGCTGCACAAGGACATGCGGCTGGGCTTTGATGCGGTTAGAAAAGATAAGTAAAACTATTTGACAATGATGAAATTATTTTTTAACCTAAATGATAAGCATGGCATCACCAAAAGAAAAAAACCGGTACCGTTCTTTGATTGCTTCTGCATAGGCGTGCAAAATATGCTCCCGTCCAGCCAGCGCGCTGACTAACATCACCAGCGTGGATTTGGGCAGATGAAAATTGGTAATCAAGCCGCTTAAAATCTGAAATTGATAACCGGGATAGATAAAAATACTGGTTTCTCCTTCGCCGGGTACGACACGGCCGTTTTGCGCCGCGCTTTCTAAAGTGCGGGTAGATGTGGTGCCTACTGCAATAATACGTCGTCCTTCGTCTAGGGCTTTGTTGATGGCGGCGGCGGCTTCTGGCGTAATCCGATAGTATTCGCTGTGCATCTTGTGCTCTAAAATATCATCAGCCTGCACTGGGCGAAAGGTACCCAACCCAACATGTAACAGAACCTCGACGACCTCCACACCATTTGCCCGTACTTGCGCCAATAATTCTTTGGTAAAATGCAGCCCAGCGGTGGGCGCAGCAGCGGACCCCCGTTCCTTAGCATATACGGTTTGATAGCGCTCTTGATCCGCTAATTTTTCTTTGATGTAAGGCGGCAGGGGCATGGTTCCCAGTTCATCTAAAATTTCATTGAAGATGCCTTCGTATTGAAACTGCATAATTCGTCCGCTGTCTGTTTCTTCGATAATGGTGCCAATCATGCGTCCATCACCAAAATCTACCTGGGCGCCCTGTTTTACTCGCTTGCCGGGACGTACCAGTACTTCCCAGCAATCGGGCTGGTTTTCTACAGGCTTTAGCAGCAATACCTCAATGTGGGCTGTCCCCCCCATTTTTACACCAAAAAGACGGGCCGGGATGACGCGGGTGCTATTTACCACCAGCACATCGCCAGGCTGCAAATATTCTAAAATATTATCAAAACGCCGATGGGCGATAGAGCCAGTATGCTTATCTAATACCAACAAACGGGAGTGGTCCCGCTGTTCTAAGGGATGCTGGGCAATCAATTCTTCAGGTAATATGAAATCAAAGTCTTCTGTACGCATCAGTTTATCTCCGTTCCTATAATATCTAATCTAATAGGCTTTCAGTATAGCATACTTGCAACAAAATTACCAGATTGCTTTGAGTAGTGTTCTGGGTGACAGCATTAAAAAATTGCTGCCGTATAGAAATGTTCGCCGCTTTTACAATCACAAACCAGTGTAGGCTGATGTAGCGTTGATATTGGGTTTGGTGCTGAGTTTTTTCGCTCAACCAATAGGGCAGTGGCAAGTATGGCATATTTTCCAGAAAAAAGCTTGTAATAAAATTTAAAGTAGAGATATATGCCACACTTGCCATCAGCTTTCACTGACTTATCTGCTAGGAAGATGGTGAAGACGAAAACCTTTTTTGTACCGGGGAGATATTTACGTGAAAGGTTTTATATCGGTATGTAGGTTGATGGATTTATCATGATTTTCAAGATGGTCAGATAAAAAATATTTTGTATATCAGATGGTTACCAAAAAGAGGGAAAACGCTGCAGAGTGGATGATAATGCGGTTTTCTCATCTTTAGGCATTTACGCTGTTTCCTGTTCTCCGGTATATTTTCGTCGCTTTTGTCAGATTTTTGGAAACCTGATTTTTAGAAATCATGGGCATTGTCGAGATATGCCGCTACCCTATTGTTCTTGTCGAGCGGTTTTTGTTGACCGCGCTTCATTCTTTCCGTAAGATAGAGACAGTTAGTTCTTATGATGAATGGAAAAGAGGTGCTGTGATGAAACATCATCAATATCCCCCAATAAAAGATAAGAGCAGTCTGGTCCGGGAGTCACAAAGTGTACAGTTTCATAAAACGAGGTATATATTTTTTCCACAAACAATGAACCAAGGTGTACAGGCGCGTATTGAAAAACAACTGCAGCAAGCGATTGATCAGCGGCAAATTCAAGTATTCTTGCAGCCTCGGGTGCGGTTAGAGAACGGTTGTATTTGCGCAGCGGAGGCGTTGGCTCGTTGGAAATGGCCCGATGGCAGTTGGTGCTTGCCAGCATATTTTTTACCTGCATTAGAGCAGATCGGATTAATTTCGCAACTGGACTTTTATATGTTGGAACAGGTAGCTGAGCTGCAACAAAATTGGCGTCGGCAAAATATAGCGGTGCTTCCCGTTTCTGTTAATTTTTCTGCGGCCACCTTATTACAGCCTGATTTTACTGAGAAACTGGAGCATATTCGCTTGGCGTATGGCGTATTGGCTGGTCAAATTGAAATTGAAGTAACAGAGCATTGTTTCATGAAACAACAGCAAGCATTGGTTCCAATTCTACAACAAATACGGCAAAAAGAGTTTCCCGTTTGTCTGGACGATTTTGGAGTTGGCAGTTCTTCTCTGGCCATGTTGATGCAGTTGCCAGTGGATTATGTGAAGCTGGATAAAAGCTTTCTGGAACAAGATATCACAGACAGAAAAATTTACGATTATATTGGTCAAATCATAAAGCTGCTGCATGCCGCGGAAGCTAGAATTGTGGTGGAAGGTGTAGAAATGGCAGAACATGCCAGGCTGCTGCAATTGCTGCAGGTCGAGCAGGGACAGGGTTGGTATTGGGAGCGTCCTTTGCATTGGCAAATGTTTCTGCAGAAGTATATGCTGGACAAGACAGAAAAAAGGTGCTATTCTATGTAGAACACAGGCAATTGAGCTATATTATGGAAGGTGAAAATATGGGAATTCCGGCTTATACAGACCGAATGGCCAATGTTTCGGGCAGTGCCGTTCGTGAAATTTTGAAATTGACGCAGCAGCCTGATATGATTTCTTTTGGCGGTGGCCTGCCATCTGCCGATTCTTTTCCGATGGAGGATTTGAAGGACATCATCAATCAAATTACAGAGAATATGACGGCTTCTGTACTGCAATATGGGGAAACAGAAGGGTATAGACCATTGCGTGAGGAAATTGTAAAGTTTATGGCAACAAAGGGTGTGAACACTTGTGTAGATAATGTTTTGATTACGTCGGGATCTCAACAGGGCTTGGATTTGGTTGCCAAGGCTTTTATCAGTAAGAACGATAAAATTGTGGTGGAAAGCCCTACTTATCTGGCAGCTTTGCAGGTATTTAAAATATACGAAGCAGACTTTATTGAAGCGCCTGTTGATGAAGAGGGTATCATTCCATCTGAGTTGGATCGGATTTTGCGCACAGAGCAGGCTATATGATTCCGTGTTTCCAGAACCCCAGCGGCCGTACCGTATTTACCGCGCGGAGAAAAAAAATTTTGGCGGTCATTCAGAAATATGATGTGGTGTTGGTTGAAGACGCGCCTTATGAAGATTTAAAATATACTGACGTCCAGTATCTGTCTATGAAATCTATGGACATTACCGGTTAGGTTTTGTACTTTGGCAGCTTCTCCAAAACGGTAGCACCGGGCTTTCGCGTAGGTTATTCCATTGCCGATGAGTCGATTTTATCGAAAATGATAATTGGCAAACAAAGCTGCGATTTGCATGTTTCTATCTTTTCACAGATGGTGATGGCCGAATATCTGAAACGGGGCTTGATGCCGGACCATTTGAAACAGATTAATGCCGAATATGCCAAAGAGCGGGACTTGATGGTAAAAACTTTAGCAGAAACGATGCCAGAGGGCGTTACCTGGACCCATCTGGAAGGCGGCTTATTCCTGTGGCTGGAACTGCCCGGTTCTATAAACACTAATGATTTGTTTCTGAAAGCCATTGCCAAAAAAGTGGCCTATGTAGCCGGGGATTCCTTCTATGCAGCTGGCCAGCCCCATAATGCTATGCGCATCAATTTTTCCAATGCAACGCCGGAAAATATTGTGAAGGGCGTACAGGCTTTAGCGGAAGTTATCAAAGAGAATTTATAAAAATTTGCAATATTCCATCAATAGGAAAGAGACAGTTCTATTACAGCCATTAGCTATTACAAGAACAAGGCAAAGTGGTCAGAGTAGAAAGGGCTCTTTTTTTCTTAAAAAATTCATTGTTTCTTTATGCGAGAGCACATTAGCATTGACAAAAAACATAAGAATGAATTATACTATTGATAATGATAAAAATATAAATTGTAAAATCCTGCATTGGTACGAAGGCCATTTATTTGAAACGTTGTGGTGTTTGTTTGAGGTCGTTTTTAATATAATGTTTTTTATCAAAGTGGACAGTAAGGAGGGAATAAAACGGCAAATATGTAATTGATAAAAAACAAGATATTATGTACTTTTCTTTAGGATACAGTCCTTTTGAGGAAAAGAAAAGTCACTATAAATGTGAAAACGCAAATGAGGGGGATTGTTATGTATAAGAATAAGAAGGCGAAAAAATATTTAAGTATTTTGTGCGTTGTTTTCCTGTTGTGTTCCTTATTGCCAACAGCAGCCTTTGCTGCCGATGCGGAGGACACAACCGCGCAGGTTATTGATTTAAGCAAATATAAATCTACTTCCTATTATTATAATGGCACCATTATTACAGTGGATGCAGAAAAAGGGGAAGATAGCGAAGGAAATCCCATTTACGCCAAATCTGTTATCGTAGGGGACGGTCATATTGCGGCCGTTGCCTATACTGATGAAGAAGCGGAAATTTTGGCGAACACTGTACAGAAATATAACTGCCGTCGTGTAGACTTAGACGGTCAGACCATGATTCCAGCTTTTGTAGACCCACACGGCCACATCAATATGGTAGGTCAGTATTTCAGTGCATCTCCAGCCAATGATATTATCAGCCTGGAAATGCTGGTAGAACAGGGTAAAAAGGATTTCAATGCTTGGGTGAACGACCACACCTATGATGATGTATACGGCACCATCGAGCCAGGCGGAAAATACTGGTTTGTCACCCATGGATTTGACAACACGGCCTTTAAAACCGATAACTTTGATAAAGGTGCTTATGCAATGCCAACTAAGGATATTCTGGATAAAATTTCTACCGAATATCCAATTATCTATATTCATGCCAGCAACCATCTGTGCGGCGTAAACTCTCTGGGTTTAAAGCTTTTAAGTGAAAAGATGGAAGCCTTAAAAACAGCGGCGCCACAGCAGTATGCGTACTTTAATCCGGAAATTAACTGGGATAAAGACGAAGATGGTGAATACACCGGTATCCTGAGAGAAGGCGGCTTCTATGCTTTGTATATGGCAGAACCGGTGTTGACTGATACTTCCCGCACCAGAATTGCCAATGCTGCCGGTACTCTGGCTAACGCTATGGATATCTATGCCGGTTATGGCATGACCACTGCAGTGGCCGGCGGAGGCGCACAAATGGCAAATCTGATGGCGCAGATTCCAAGATCAGAACGTATCATTGATATCGAAAATGTGGTTAGCTACGACAGTAAAGAACTGATGAAAGGCTATACCAGCGCTACTTCGCCTTATGATGAAAACAATCTGCGGCACCATTGTATCAAAATTTTCTTAGATGGATCCCCACAGGGTAAAACCGCTTGGTTTGCCGTAGATGAAAATGATACCGTATCCGGCGGCGGTTACTATCGGGATACCAATGAAGTATTGCTGGACGGTGTAGAACATGCTTGGTGGTATGGGGAAGCCGAAGGTAAGAAAGTCAATAATGACGCTTTGACAGCACAGTTTGCAGACTGCATTCAGTCTGGTTGGCAGTTTACCTGCCATGCCAATGGCACCGGTGGCATCCAACAGTTTATTGATTGCTATCGGGATGCGTTAAAACAGTGCGGTGTAGATATTAACGATGCCGAAGCTATCGCAGAAGTACAAAACCGGATTCGTCCAGTCATCATTCATGGACAGACCATCACGCTGGATCAGGTTGAAGAATGCAAAGCTTTGGGAATTAACATCTCCTTCTTCGTAGACCATGTATATTACTATGGTGATTATCATCTTTGCTCCACATTAGGGCCGGAACGGGGTCAGTTGATTAGTCCAATGGCTGACGCTATGGCAGATGATAAGATTATGGTTACCGTGCATCAGGATGCGCCAATCTCTACGCCAGACATGGTATTCTCCATCTATAATGCGGCAACTCGCATCACCCGCGATGGACAGGCGATTGGTCGCGGCTCTGCCGATGGTAGCAGCGATAAGGATGCGCGGATTACCAACTGGGAAAATAAAAAATATGATACCAGAGATGAAAGAATCAGCGCTTATGAAGCTTTGAAATGCACAACCATCAACGGCGCTTGGCAGAACTTTGAAGAAGATAAGAAAGGTTCTATCAGCGTAGGCAAACAGGCAGACTTTGTAATTTTGAATGTGAATATTCTGTCTGATGAATTTTTAGGCTTGACGCCAACGGAAGCAAAAGCAGGCGGCTTTATTGAAAAGACCATTAATAATGGTAAAGTGATTTATCAGAAATAAGGATTTTTTCACAGTCCGTCAATAGAAAAAGATGGTTGCTCGCGAAAGTAGCACACTCATAAGGAAGTCATTTTATAACCGCGGGACGGCATAGTCGAAAGGCTATGCCGTTCTGCTTTTTCTTTGCTGTGGGGTGGTCTGTTCATTCCCGTCCTGTTCTAATTCCCCGATAAAGTTCCAGACAATTTCAATCTTTTGTCTGCGGTGTCCGCTTGACTTATCCGGCGCATTTTGCCAACGTTTTTCAATTTGTGAAATTTTGAATAAAATTTTGAATAGGTCTTGAAGTTGGACGTGCAGCCAGTATATTTTGGACGTTCTAAAATCTCCACTATGGATTTGTAGTCCCAACGATAGAGGTTTTCCGGCATAGACTTTCCATCGTACTTCATGTAGTAGGCGATACTTGTCAAAATTTTATTTGCTGTCAGCACTTTTACAATTTGCATAGGTCTTTTTCCTGCTATGTATAAATCAAGGATACATGTTCTCCGGCGTTACCCTTTGCACGCCTAAAAACGCGGATTCTTTTGCTTGTCATGTCCGCGCTTTGTGGCTTGTTGG
>CABQBF010000017.1 GCA_902462325.1 uncultured Peptococcaceae bacterium | reverse complement strand
GCACAGGCCGCAGCAGCAACCGCAGCAACAAGACCACTGCAATGACCCAACTGGCCGTTACCGATAAATTCACCACTTTTAAAAAGAAATCCTCCATCACCGCACCTCCTTGTGCTGGTCAATCATTGCCTTTAGTTCCTCTGCCTCCTGTTCCGACAGGGTATCCCCGCCTAAAAATGCTGCAATAAAGCTGGGCAGCGAACCGCCGAAGGTACGCTTCACAAACTGACGGCTCTCGCCCCGCTGAATTTCCTCTCGGGGAATTTTCGACGTTACCACTGAGTGTTCTGTCTGAAAGATGCCCCGCTCACACAATCGCTTCAACACCGTATAGGTGGTGGTTCGTTTCCACTCCAACTGTTCCTGACACAGCCGTACCAGTTCTTTGGTTGTCACCGGTTCACGGGCCCACACAATGCAGGCAAACCGATATTCACTGTCAAATATTTTTGGCGTTTCCATCGCCGCACCTCCCTTCTATTTATCTTCCTATCGCAACAACTGCAGCGCGGTGTCCTCCAAGAGCCGCCAGGTCTCGCCGTCATGCTGATAATATTGATGACCCCGTTGTTTATCGTCAGCCCCTTTGGGATTTTGCGCACTGACAGCGTAACTGCCCACAAATTGCTGACTTTCCATCTCATAAAGCCGAAACGCTACACATGGTTTGTCATCAATGGTGACAGTCCAAGGATTCCGTAATTGGTACGACTTCCAGGATATGCTTCTATTATCCTGCAGCCATTGCTGCAACTGGCCACGGGATAAGTCATATTCCATAGAATTTTGGAACCGCTCCAACCGTTGCAATAAAGTTTCTCCATTTTCCTCACCGCCAGACGCTGCCGGCAGCCAGTCCAAATAGGCCTCTGCCCTATACTGACAGCGGTTCTCTGTCGTACTGTACCATTCAGTTTTATAGCCATCGGTATAGTAAAGCAAGGTGGAGTTTTCCAAAATATCATTCAGTCTTTGCAGAAATTCATACATAGCCTGCGTATCAAAATTCTGGTCCGCCTGCCGCAGGCTGAATTGAATTTCATCGGTTTGCACCAGCTTAGAATTACCATGTCTATCATATTCACGCAGATACCAGATTAAAGAAGATGGCTCGTTGAAATAATCAACCACATTTACATGATACTCCAGCAAATAGTCTTTCCCATCTATTTCACATAAATGATAGCTCTCATTTCCACTGACCCAGTTTTTGATTGGCAACACTATGCCATCCTCGGTGTAAGCGCTTACAAATCCATATTCAGGGTTCACGACAACCTGTTCCTCCACGCCGTCATGGTTCAAATCGGCCAGCAAGGTGGTATTATATAATTGCTGACGGCCTTCTGTCCCATATTGGGCAAACAGGGGGAATATCTGCTGCGGGTTTCTTACCTGCAAATACATGGTATCCTCCCCGCTTAAAAGCTCCATCTCTGTACAATCATTTTTGAAGGTTGCCCTGCAAATCCAATCAGGTTCCGATTCTTTGGCAAACAGGATTGCCGTATCCATGGTAGTATCATTGTGAATGGTGCCGTTCCAACTGGCTGTCTGTTCCCGTACCTGCAAGTCAGCCAGTGCCTGCTGCAGCCGGGCAATCTCTTCTTTGTCCATAATTTCCACCGGCACACTGCCCCATTGCAGATATACTGTATCGACCGGTTCCTCCAATTCCGGCCGCAAATCGCCCAAAGCATATACCTGCACCGGATTGACGCCCAGCGCCGCCATCATCATCACAATCACAAGCAAGGCCACAGCCACCACGCCCACCGCCGCCTGCTTATAGCGCAGTACATGCCGGATGCGCTGCTTCACGCTGTTGTTGCCAAAGGCCACCGGACAACTCCATTTGGGCGTCTGCACTGCCAACTGCAGCAACGTATTGCTGTAGCACCACTTCTGATTATCGTCCAACTGGCTGATTGCCCGTTCATCGCAGGCCAGCTCCACATCACGGCTATAAAAATGCCAGGCAACCCACACCAGCGGATTCATCCAGTGCAGCAGGACCGCCAGCCAAAACAGCGGCTTCAGCAAGAAATCTCTGCGGCTAATATGGCTGCGCTCATGGAGCAATACCCATTGCCGTTCCTCCTCGTCCAAATCAAAGGGCAGATAGATTTTGGGCTTCACAATGCCAAACACAAAGGGCGAGGTAATGGCATCACACAGATAAATACCCTCTCCGTCCGGCACCGCCTCCCGTAGCTGCCGCCGCAGCCGCAGCCAGCTTATTAAGGTATAGCCGCATAATACCACCATCCCCAGCACCCACAGCCGCGCCGCCAGAAACAAATACACTTGCAGCGGATTGACGCTGCCCTGGGGATTGGGCGCTGAGGTTTGCTGCAGCACCGGATTGACAGTTTTATCGGCAATGACATTGAGCGGCGCTGCAGCAGTCTGCACCTGCGGCGTGGTGTACACAATCTCCGGCTGAATGGTCTGGTGCTGCGGTACCAAACTAAACTCACTTTCCAACGTCACCGGACACAGCAGGCGAAACAACACCACCAGCCACAGCAGACACACATATTTTTTCGGCACAGGCCGCAGCAGCAACCGCAGCAACAAGACCACTGCAATGACCCAACTGGCTGTTACCGATAAATTCACCACTTCTAAAAAGAATGTTTCCATCGCCACACCTCCATGCTTTCATTTTTATATCAAACAATCGCTTCTGTCTAATCCGTTAGACTAAGTATAGTCTAATAGATTAGACAGGGAAAGTCAAGTAAATTTTAGAAAAATAAAATAAAAAATTGTCAAACAAAAAACCGTCGCAAGGACGGTTTCCAAAATATTTCTATCGCGTTATTCTGTTGATGTTTTTACAGATAATCTTCCCGGGCCGGTGTAAACACATCGATTACCTGGCCGCCTTGCAATACCTCAAAGGAATGGGGCACATTGCCGGGAATGGCATAGCTGTCGCCGGAATGCAGTTCAAATACCTGCTCGGCAATTACCAGCCGATAAGAACCGGAAATCACATAGCCGCTCTGTTCATGAGGATGCTGATGGGTCGTGGCGAAATTGCCATCTACATAGTTCATTTTGGCCACCATAGAGTTTTCTCCCACTGCCAGGGAATCCAAAGACACGCCTTTAAAGGTTCGCTTTTTGGCGTCTTCTTTCTTTACAACCATTCTGTTCTGCATGATGCTACCTCCTATTTTTATACAGCTTATTCTTTTGCATCTGCTTTCGCCGGCACCAAATATTCAAACTGAATGTCGGCTCTATCATATCCCCAATAGGCTTTTTCCAGCGGCACTTCTTGAAAGCCGAATTTTTCATAGATATGCAGCGCAGGCTTTAAAATACGGTTTGAAATCAACGTCAGCTTTTCGGCACCCTGCCTTATAGCATATTGCATGGCGGCCCGAAAAACTGCTTTGCCCGCGCCGCGACCCTGATTTTGCTCATTAGCGGCCAGCTTACAGATTTCCCACACAGCATGGCCCAACGGCTGGGCCATGCAGGTAGCCAGCACCTGGTTTTCTTCCACGGCGAAAAAAATCATAGCGCCTTTGTCCAGCCATTCGTCCACATGTTCTAAAATATCTCTGTCAGCTTGCTCCATCACAAAAAATTTTTCCACCCAAGCAGTATTGAGCGCAATAAAATCCTGTTTATAACAGAGCTGATAGGCTACAATCTCCATCCATCTTTCACCTCTGTTTGTCTGTTTCAGAAACCGGCCAGTTCTCTGCTTGACTTTATTATACGCAGGCAGCTATAATAAGTAAAACGAATTTTTCTAATATTAATATCAGAAAAGGTGATTTGTCGAATGAATCGTTATCTCGCACTGCAAAAAATTTTAGAGCTGGGCAGCTTTACCAAGGCCGCCGAAGCGCTGGGCTATACCCAATCCTCTATCAGTCAGATGATTGCGTCTTTAGAACAGGAGCTATCCATCAAGCTGCTGTCCCGCTCCCGCACCGGCGTAAAACTCACTTTGGAAGGCGCTGAACTGTATCCTTTTATTGAGCGCAGCATTTTGCAGTATCAGGCTATGCAGGAAAAAGCCAGAGAAATCCGCGGGCTGGATACTGGCGTCATCCGCGTCGGTACGATTTCCAGTATCACCTGCCACTGGATGCCCCAGCTTATCAGCGGATTTCAACAGCGCTATCCCAACGTACAGTTCCTATTCCATCAGGGCGATTATACCTCCATTCAGGAGTGGATTAAAATCGGCGCTGTAGATTTCGGCTTTATCACACCGCCAGCCGTCAGCGATTTGGAAACCATTCCTATCAAACGCGGCGAAATGCTGGCCGTACTGCCCCAACACCATCCCTTAGCCGCACAAACTGCCGTGCCGCTGCAAAAACTGGCAGAAGAACCCTTTATCCTGCTGGAAGAGGGCCATTACAGCGAACCGCTGGAAGCCTTCGGCGCCGCCGGTTTTACGCCTCAAATCAAATACACCATCCATGACGACTACGCCATCATGACTATGGTAGAAGCAGGCTTAGGCGTCAGCATTCTGGCCGAACTCATGCTGCGCCGCAACAACTATCACATCGTCTGCCTGCCTATCGAGCCGCCCATCTTCCGCAACTTGGCTATCGGCTATAAAGACAAAGACAGCCTGCCCATCGCCAGCAAATATTTTATACAATATCTGCTGGACAACGTGGACAAGCTGCCCTAAGAAAGTATGAAGTCACTTTACAATCAAGCAAATTTCAAACAAATTCGATAAAAAACGCGCAATTTCTATCTTGGGTAACGTAAACATGAATGCTCGGATGGGTATTCATGCAAAAAAGCGGTGGCCAGATTGCTCTGACCGCCGCTTCGTTATTATTGCCTAATAATCACTTATTTTTTAACATCCAGCTTGATATGCAGTTCACGCAACTGGGCGTTGGACACTGGCGATGGGGCTTCCATCATGACGTCCATAGCGCTCTGCGTTTTGGGGAATGGAATGACATCGCGGATGGTTTCCCGTTTGGCCATCAGCATCAGCAGACGGTCTACACCGAAAGCCAAACCGCCATGTGGTGGCGCACCATACTGGAATGCATTGAGCAAGCCGCTGAACTGTTCGGTATATTCTTCCGGCGTCATGTTGAGCAACTTGAACATTTTTTCCTGCAATTCACTATCGTGAATACGGATGCTGCCGCCGCCGACTTCTACGCCGTTCAATACCATATCGTAAGCGCGGGCCCGCACTTTGCCCGGGTCTGTTTCCATCAGCGGAACGTCTTCCAGCATCGGGCAGGTGAACGGATGATGCATTGCATAATACCGCTGGGTTTCATCGTCCCATTCCAGCAGTGGGAATTCGGTTACCCATAAAAAGCACAGTTCGTCTTCATCAATTAGGCCAAACCGTTTGCCCAATTCCAAACGTAAATGGCCCAGGGCATCGCAGGTGGTTTTGAAGTTGTCGGCCACACAGAAAATAATGTCGCCCGGCTCTGCGCCAACACGGTCAAAGATGGCTTTTACTTCTGCTTCGCTGAGGAATTTCAACAGCGGAGATTTCACTTCGTTTTCATCGCTGATATGGAAATAAGCCAAACCTTTGGCGCCGTAAATAGCCACATATTTGGTCAGCGCGTCAATATCGCGGCGGCTCAGCTTGTGTACGCCGCCTTTGGCATTGATGGCTTTGACCACACCGCCATTGGCCACAGTCTGGGCAAATACTTTAAAGCCGCAGCCATCGGCAATATCGCTTAAATCCACCATTTCCAAGCCAAAGCGCAAATCTGGTTTATCGGAGCCGTATTTATTCATGGCTTCATCCCAAGTCATTCTGCGGAATGGCGTTGGAATATCGCGGTCTAAAGCCACTTTGAAGATATGCCGAATCAAGCCTTCGTTTAAGGTCATGATATCGTCTTCATCCACAAAGGATAATTCCATATCTAACTGGGTAAATTCGGGCTGACGGTCGGCACGCAGGTCTTCATCGCGGAAGCAGCGGGCAATCTGGAAATATTTTTCCATACCGGCTACCATCAGCAACTGCTTGAACTGCTGCGGAGATTGCGGCAACGCGAAAAATTCGCCTTCATGCACACGGCTGGGCACTAAATAATCGCGGGCCCCTTCCGGCGTACTCTTTTGCAGAATGGGCGTTTCAATTTCCAAAAAACCCTGTTCATCCATGTAATCGCGCATAGCCTTTACCACTCTGTGCCGCAGAATAATATTATTTTTCATTTCTGGACGGCGTAAGTCCAGATAACGATATTTCAGACGGATCGTTTCATCGACATCCACATCATCGGTCAGATAGAATGGCGGTGTTTTGGCCTTGTTCAAAATAACCAGCTCGGTGGCTACCACATCAATTTCACCGGAAGCCAGTTTTTCGTTGACCATGCCTTCTGGACGCTGCCGCACGGTACCCCGCACAGCCAACACATATTCGCTGCGCACCGAATCGGCTGCGGCAAACACTTCCTGGCTGCAGGTTTCCGGACTGGCCGTTACCTGGGCAATCCCGGAGCGGTCCCGCAAATCAATAAAGATAACGCCGCCATGGTCGCGGCGCTTCTGCGCCCAGCCCATCAGAACGACTTCCTGACCTACATGCTCCTTGCGCAGGTCATTACAATTGTGTGTACGTTTTAACATTTATTTTAATCTCCCTTCCAAATCTTCTACCAACTGGGATAATGGCACTTCCTGCTGCTGGCCGGTGGCCATTTCACGCACAACGGCAATTTGTTTTTCCAATTCACTATCGCCGATAATCACAACATACTTTGCCTGAAACCGGTCTGCCGCTTTCATCTGTGCCTTCAGGCTTTTGCCCAGATAATCTTTCTCTGTGCGAATGCCTTTGCCCCGCAACTGCTGCGCTAACACAAAAGCCTGCTGCTGCGCCGCTTCTCCCAACGGCGCGATATAGACCTCCGGATGACCGCTAACCGGCAACTGAACGCCCTGTTCTTCCAACGTTAACAGCAGCCGTTCCAAGCCGATGGCAAAGCCGATGCCCGGCAAATCGTCGCCGCCAAACTGGGCCAGCAGGCCATTATAACGACCGCCGCCGGCAATGGCATTCTGTGCCGATCCAACGCTGTTAATGACGATTTCAAAGGCTGTGCGGGTGTAATAGTCCAAGCCCCGCACCAAATTGGTGTCAATTTCATAATCGACACCGACAGCGTTCAAATATTGCTGCAATTTCTGAAAATGACTGCTGCAAGTATCGCAGGCCGCTTCAATGGTAGTGGGCGCACCCTTGCAAACCTCCTTGCAGCCTTCTTCCTTGCAATCTAAGATACGCAGCGGATTGCGCTCCAGCCGGTCCCGACAGGTGGCGCACAGTTTGTCTTCGTATTGGCGGAAGTACTGTTTCAGTTCTTCCATATGATTTGGCCGGCAATCGGCACAGCCTACCGTGTTTACTTTCACAGTCAAACCGGTCAGCCCCAGCCGCCGGAAAATTTCTACAGCCAGTGTAATGACTTCGGCGTCAATGCTGGCATGGTCAGCGCCAAACACCTCTACGCCAAATTGATGAAACTGACGGTAACGGCCAGCCTGCGGCTTATCATAACGGAACATGGGCCCCATATAATACAGTTTGGTTGGCTGCGGGTAGGCATACAGCTTATTTTCTAAAAAAGCCCGCACTGTACCGGCAGTACCCTCGGGCCGCAGCGTCATGTGACGAAAGCCTTTGTCCTCGAAGGAATACATTTCTTTTTCTACAATATCGCTGGTTTCGCCCACACTGCGCAGATACACTTCGGTATGCTCAAAAATAGGCAGGCGAATTTCTTTATATCCATATTCGGCACAAACCTGACGGCATAATTGCTCAATATATTGCCATTTTTCACTTTCACCAGGGAGAAAATCGTTGGTCCCTGTCGGTCTTGTGGTTAGCATGTTCTCAATCCTTTCGCTTCAACAATCCTATCTAATTAATTTTAGTGAAAGAGGACTGTTTTGTCAACAAGCAAGGAAAGTTTTGTACGCGCTTTTTGCAAAAAAATAACAATAAACCCTTTTCAAGCCCACCGTTCCCGACAAAAAGAGCTGCCCATCGCATATACAGTCCTTCTGGGCAGCTCTCTCCAACTACAATTCCATTATTCACTTACCATACTGCGCACCAAATCGTGCCGGGTAATAATCCCCACTACTTCCTGCACCTCATTGACAATGGGCACCCGATTGATTTTTCTGTCAATAATCAGCGAAGCAATCTCGCTGACCGGCGTATCCTCATAGGCGTAAACCGGCGGTTTACTCATCAATTCGCCTACTTTGTAAGCGGCAATCCGCTTCATGTCCTCCTGAAACTCTTTGCGGTCTACAGGAATCAGACCGTCGAACAAATTGATAAACAGCGGCGGTTTCACCGGCTTCTGTTTGTATACCAAATCGCCCTCGCTGATAACGCCCACCAATTTTTGATACTGGTTGACAACGGGCAGACCGCTGATATTTTTTTCCACGAAGATTTTGCTCACTTCGTCAATGGTTGTATCTTCATTTACAATTACCACATTTGTGGTCATGATTTCTTTTGCCAGCATGGAAACCACACTCCTGTTGAAAAGATAAATTTTGTTGATGGCTTTATTATAGCACGATTTTCCAGAATACACAATCACTTTTACAGCATCATCAGCAAAGCGCCGTTGCGGCCTGTTTTACCATGGTTGGCCCGATGGCTGAAAAAGGTCTGGCGATTTTGATAGGTACACAACCCACTGACGTCAATATTTTGTTCAGCTAAACCGGCTTCCAGCAGTTGCAGGCGGTTGGCCTCCCACAAATCGACCTTGCCGTGGGTTTCGTCCACCGGCGTGATAAGTCTGTCGGCAAAAGAAAAGGCTTGCTGAAACTGCTCCAGCACCGGCCTATCGACCTCATAGGCGGCCCGGGAAATGGATGGTCCGATGGCGGCGCAGATATTTTGCGGCTGACAGCCGTATTCCTGCACCATAATGCCCGCCATTTTGGCGGCAATTTTGCCGACAGTCCCCCGCCAGCCGCAATGACAAACACCGATGACCTGCTGTGTCGGCTCATAAAACAACACCGGTACACAATCGGCAAACAGCGTCAGCAACGCCACGCCGCAATCGTTGGTCACTAAGCCGTCGGTATCAGGCAAAGCCTGGGCAGCATCTAAAAAGCCCCTGCCCATTTCTTCCCGGCCTACCCGGGCAATATTGGCGCTGTGTACCTGCCGACCGCAAACCACCCGCTCCGGCCCGATGCCCAAGGTGGTAGCAAACAGCAGCCGGTTTTGCCGCACATCCATGACTGCATCGCCGCTGGTTAAGCCCAAGTTTAAGCTGGCATACTCGCCGGCGCTGTATCCGCCGCCCCGGCTGCTAAAGCCATGCACTAAGCCCTGCTGCCTTTTCAGCAAAGGCGATTTAAAAATAGCCAAACGACCTTGTATTTCCCGCTGAAACATGTTATCCCTCTTTTCTGTTATCGGAAGCCACAGCAGCGCCAATTTGCTGCCGCTCCAACTGCCACATCTGATAAAAGATACCGTCCTCTTGTTGCAATAATGTCTGCGCTGTACCCTGTTCGATGAGATTTCCCTGTTCCAATACATAAATGCAGTCCAGTTGCTCTAAATTTTGCAGACTGTGGGTGATATAGAGCAGCGTACGGCCTTTCCCCCACTGGGCGATATGTCGCCGCAAGATACTGGCAGTGCGCACATCCAAGCCCTGAAAAATCTCATCCAGCACCACAATGGGGCAGTCCCGCAGCCACGCCCGGGCCAGAGCCAGCCGCTGTCGCTGTCCGCCCGATAACCGATAGCCATTATCACCTAGGGCAGTATCTAAACCCTCCGGCAAAGCGGCAATGACATCGGTAAGTTCCGCAAAGGCCAGAGCTTGCTCTAACTGCTGCTCTGTGGCATCTGGACAGGCCAGACGCAAATTTTCCCGCACGGTGGCAGAAAATAGAAAGGTATCCTGCTCCACCACGCCAATCAACTGCCGCAGTTGCTCCTTGGGATATTGGGCCAGCGGAATATCGCCCAGCGTAATGTTGCCCCGCTGCGGCTCCCAAAAACGCACCAACAGTGAAGCCAGCGTACTTTTACCGCTGCCGCTGGTACCCACCAATGCTATATGGCTGCCTGCCGGACAAGTCAATGAAAAATCCTCATAGACAACATGGCCGTCCTCATAGGCAAAGCCAATATGGCTGATTTGGATATCCAACTGGGCGGGCTGTTGCCATTGCTCGTTCGTATCTTCTTTCGTTTCCGGCAAATCCAGCAAATGACCGGCAGCTTCCAAGGACTGCTGCAGTTGAAGCAATGCTTGTGGAAAGGGCTGGATGGCCTCAAAGCTGGACCAGATAAGCAGCAGTACCATAGCGCAGTAAACGCCCGATAAACTGTCCTCCGTTACAGCAGGAACCACCGCCAGCAAAGCCAGAACCAAGGACAGATTGCTGCCGTAGGTAATCAGACTGGTGGTCAGATTGCCGCAGACGCCAAGCCACCGTTCCAAGCCGGCCATAGACGTTAAACGCTCCAGCAGTTTTTGATAATAATGCTGCTGCTGTCCGGTATTTTTCAGCTCGCTAAGCCCGCCCAGATAGTCCTCCAGCAGGCTCTGCCACTGCTCTCTTTCTTCTGCCAGCCGCGCCGTTTTTCCTGCCGTCACACTGCGCATGGAAAGCGGTACGCCCACGCCGAACAGCGCAAACAACACAATGAGCAAAACCATAGCGCCCAAGCTGAGCTGGGCCAGCGCCACACTGCACACCAAAAGCACCACCATGGCCGCTGCCGGCGCTAAAATGGCCCGCAGATAAAAATATTTTAATATGTCGATATCGTTCAGCAAGCGGTCAAATAACTGCCCTTGACTATATTGCTGTAAACCAGCCGGCGCCGCTGGCTCCATGCGATTATAAATATTCGTGCGCAGCGCAGTCAAAATCTGAAAGGTTACTTTGTGGGATACATAGCGTTCACTGTAACGCAGCAATGCCCGCGAGATACCAAAAAAGCGCACGCCTACAATGTACACCATCAAATCCAACAGCGGCGGCTGCAGCGCCGCCATAGAAATCAGCACTGCCGAAACCGATAACAAGCCCACATTGGCCAATACGGTGGAAGCGGACAGTAATACCGTACCGGCAATGAGCCAGCGAAAAGGCTTCAGCAAGTTTAAGAGCCAACGGAATACCTGTTTTCGCTTCATGCCTCCACCTCCATTTCCAGCAACCGGCAGTAATCACCCTGCCGCTGCAAAAGCTGCGCCTGTGTACCCTGCTCTGCCAGCTTTCCATCCTCCAGCACCAGCACCCGGTCTGCCATTTGAATTGTAGAAAAACGGTGCGCCACCATCAATACAGTGCGGCCCTTTAGCAACTGCCGCAGGCTCTGGTTTAATTGCCGCTCGGTGGCCAAATCTAAATTGGCAGTGGCCTCATCAAACAACACAAACTCTTTTTGCTGGCAAATGGCCCGCACCATGGCTATCAGCTGCCGTTGCCCGCCCGATAAGCCAACGCCGCCCTGACCCACTGGGGTATGCACGCCGGCAGGCAAGCGCTGTAATAACTGGGCTAAGCCTGTTTGCTGGCACACCTGTAAAATTTCTGCTTCGCTTAACTCCTCATTGCCAAAGCGCAGATTATCCAAAATGCTGCCGGCAAAAATATAAGGCTTCTGCTGAATGGCAGCGGGTATCTGTTTGACAGAAACGCTGCCCTGCTGCGGTCTTAAAAAGCCTTGAATGACATTTAGCACCGTCGTCTTGCCGCTGCCGCTGGCGCCTACCAGCGCTACCACCTCGCCGGGCCACAATGTAAAGGAGACATCGCGCAATGCAGGACTATCCGACTGGGGATAGGCAGCCGTCACATGGCAAAACTCCAACGCTGCTGCCTGCTCCGGCACTTCTGCAACTGTTCCAGTCCATTCAGGCTGCTCCAAAAAGGCAAATAACTCGGCGGCGGCTTCTCTGGTATTTAAGCTGGTGTGAAACTGAGCGCCCAAAGAGCGCAGCGGCTGATAAAATTCCGGCGCAATCAGCAAAATGAAAAAAGCGGTGGCAAAGTCTAACTGTCCTTCCACCAGCCGCAAGCCCAAGCCCACCGAAACCAAGGCAATGCTAATGGTGGTGAACAATTCCAACGCCAGCGACGATAAAAAGGCCCAGCGCAAAACAGCCAGCGTAGCCTGGGCATATTCCCGCCCCACCCGCTCAATTTTTTCGCCCTGTTCTGCGCTGCGGTTCATCAGTTTTAAAGTTGTCAAGCCGGCCATCACATCATGCAGATAGCCGCTGAGCCGATTGATGATTTTCCATTGCCGCGCATTTACCTTGTTGGTCCACTTGCCGATGAGCATCATAAAAAAAGGCACCAACGGCGCAGTCACCAATAAAATAAAGCCGGACATCAAATCCCGGGGAAAAATGAAACACAAAAACAACAACGGAATAACAGCCGTCTGCAAAAGCTGCGGCAAATACTTGCTGAAATAGCTTTCCAGCGTACCGATGCCCTCGTTTATCATATAAAGCAACTGGCCTTTTTGTTCCTGCCGCAACGCTACCGGCCCTATCCTGTTGATTTTTTGCAAAAAAGCCTGCCGCAAATTGAACTGTATCCCCTGTCCTAGCCGAAAGGCAAAATATTCCTCCAGAGCTTGCAGCACAAAACGTAAGGTAACCCAAAACAATAATTGTCCTACTTGTAGCCAAAGGCCATCCAATGCAGCCTTCTCCAAAAAGACAGCATTTAAAATGCCAGCCAACATAAAAGCCTGCCACAAAATTGCCACAGCGCATAAAATTCCGCAGACAGTGCTGGCTAGCAACAATCCTTTATGACCGCCCATCTGTCGCCAGAGATTTTTATCAATCATAAACCGCCATTCCTCCTTTGCAGATTTCCAGTTCTTTGTATAGTATCATACCACAAAACGGCAGGAAACAAAACAAAAAGAGCATTTTGCAGGCTGGTATTGCCCAGCTTACAAAACGCCCTTTTTCAAATTATATTTTTTCCCTCAGTAGACGTACATTATTTTGCCTTTAAAATCGTATCAATGCGATGTAATAATGTCGCTAATTCCGCACGGGTTGTAGAGCCCTGCGCATCCATGGTCAGATTTTCATCTTTCCCTTTGAAAATTCCTGCCTGATATAATATCTGGAATGCTCGTTCTTCTTCCTCTGTCATTTGCGCTGCATCAGCAAAGATAGCCGGTTCCGCAATACCAGGGAACGTTACACCCAATTCTTTCAGATACTTGACCAAAATCACTGCCAGTTCGCCACGCGGCATCGGCGGGTTTGGTGAAAATTGACGCGCTAACAATTCCTCTGCTTTGGCCCATTTTGCAGCGGCGCTATACCACTGATTGTTCTCGATATCCCCATATTGCAATGCTGTATAAGGCGTTAGATTAATTTTTCCCACACGGGCCAGCACTGTCACGACAGTAGCATGAGAAATCTCTGCATTAGGCGCAAATTGATGATTCCCAACGCCAACCATCAAACCATTTTCATAAACCCAGGCAACCTCTCCTGCATACCATGCGTCATTCGGCACATCTGCAAAAACTGTCGTCTGCGTTTCTTGCGGCGTCACAACTGGTGTAGTCGGTTGCACAGGCTGCTTGACACCTCCACTGGAAGAACTTCCGGAGCCACCTGAGGATCCGCCGCTGGACGTACTGCCGCTCAATTTTAATTCATAGTTTTGCGCGGCACGTTTCAGCTCTTTGTTTTCATCCCCATTTACACGGAATTCGGCGGCGATGGTATGCTTGCCAGGTCCCGCCTTTTGGAAAGTTTGGGAACGCACTGTGATTTTCGTGCTGCCTTTTTCTGCAATATAATCGGTACCTTGTACCAATTGTTCGCCATCCAGCCAAAAATCTACGAATTCTGGCAATTCGCCCTGGCTTTCAAATACTTCGTCCCGATAACTGGTCATGAGCTCCGGCACGCGAATGGATACATCATACCCCGCATCGGTAGATCCATCTACGTTTTCATCGGTATTTTCCAATACGTTCAACGTAAAGGTAGCTTCTGAACTGCTAAACCGTTCATCGCTGTTATCCATTCGTATCGTGAACTCAAACGTACCTGTTTGGGTAGGAACGCCGTACAATTCGCCGTTTTCTTTGATGATCATGCCATCCGGCAATGCACCGCCGACAACCTCAAAGGAAACCGTATTCCAGTCATACATATTATTATGCTGAATCAGTGAACCATAAGGCACGTATTTAACGGCATCGGGCAATTCAGCGGTTACAATCTTCGGATTGCCAGCTACCCCCGTCAGTTTGATCACCACTGGCTCCTGATCATCGGCTGAAATGGTTAAGGTGCCGCTGACGACGCCATCACCATCCGGTACCAAACGGATTTTAGCTACATTGGCAAGCTCGCCATAGGATGTGCTGGAAGATACTGTGGTAAAAGCAGCCAGTGTGTTGTTGCCATCGCCGCCCACTGTCCAGTAATCATCCAGTTTCACATTTTGCGCGTCGCTCAGCACAGCATTCAAACCTGTCAGCTCTGCATTGCCAATATTGGCAATAAAAATGTCATGGTGATTACCATAGATATCATTCAAAAATACTTCTCGTACTACCTCGCCGGCATCATTTTTCACATTAGCGCCGTTGACAAACAGCTTGGCGCCAGCAGTCTGCTGTACTACCGTCACCCAGTAATTTTTCAGATGCTTTCCATCCTCCGCAGAAGCCGAATACTGCACTGGCCCATTGGAAAAATCCTGTATCGATTCGCCACTGGTCTGTATCTCGCCGTTGACATAAATATGAGCTTTTTCTGCTTTGTCAAATGTTAATTTCAACTGACTTAAATTCACATCCGAATTCAATACAAGCAATGTTTGATACCCGTTAGTATAGTACTCATCATCCTCACTTTTCACACGATAAATCTGAGACTTGTTTACTCTTTTTGCCTGAAAATACGGATCTCCAGAAAGCAATTCTCCTAAGTATGGTTCATCGTATGTTTCATCGCCTTCCACTATTACAAATTTAAATGCTATTTTATATATCTCGCCGTCTTCAGCGAAAAACGTAAAATCTACACCATCTTTGCAATAATCGAACAAATACCAATCGTCTGTATATTTAATAGAATCTTCATCAACAAATAATTGTTCCTTTATATCTGCTTGTGATGCTGCAGCAGCTAGGGAATCATAATTTCCCATAACTGCTTTTTCAATATGCTCGCCCGTATGATCCCATCCACCTCTATAGCGATAATCAAACGAACTACAAAATTGTGCATTAAGAATAGCTTTCTCTGTTACATAAAATGTAGCTATTTTATAAAATCCGTTTACATGATATTGAACATCACCCCATCCTACATAACCTGTGTGCCCATCCTTATAGACAGCGCGCATTTGACTGTACTCTAAACCGTTATTTGAAGGATAAGCATCAACATAAAATTGCTGCATGCCTACTGCCGTGTTATCTTTAAAAAGCACTATGGTCAGAACAACTTCATCTGCATGATGGGCTGTATAATCCGCTTTATAGCCAGCATTTTGCTTCGCCATATCCTGGTTCCAGATTTGATTCGTAATATCTACAGAAGCATCGGCAGCAACAGCCTGTTTAACTTCTTCCAGAGTTGTATAAGCGCCCCGATAGATTGCTACCGTAACATCTCTATTTTCAAATTCCGTTCCAAACCGCAACCCAAGATAAGCTTCTGTTCCATAAGCATACTTGTCAGGCGCTACCTCCATATACAATTCGTCGCTACTAGAATAATACCCGCTATGATAAATTTCCAGTGCGCTTCTACTGCCGTTTTCTTCCTGTAGATATAGCTCCGGCATCAGCCACTCTTCCAAATTTGACGTTGTAATATTTACAATATATCGAATATTATCTGCATCTAATTGATTAGCTGTTCCTACGATCAGCTGCAAATTCATCATCCGATGATCGCTTACCAAATCAATGGTTTCATTTTGAGATATAATATGAAATTCATCGTTATCATCAGACTGTTTTGCCCAGACAACAGCTTCAGTTCCAGCAAAATTCTCTCCAATCATACCGTTCAAAATGGTGGATACCTTTACTTGCTTCAATTCTGCCGGTGTATAACCGGTCAAATCTACGCTTACATTACGTTTTTCCTCTAGCGGCAGCAAAGAATAAAAACTGATGCCGCTGGATGTAGTGCTGAATTCTTTCGGCTCTGGATAAGCGGGAACATAGTCGCTGCCTATATAAAACCCTAATTGCGACAATTGGGTCGCATCGTTCTGTTCCGTATGCACAGAAAAGAGATGTCCGCCAATCTCCACTGTACTTTCCGGTGTCGCAAACCAAACGGTATCCACCACACCATCGCAGGTAAACTGCACTTCATAAGGGAAAAAAGCGTTTTCCTCTAATTGGATGGTGTAACTTCCATCGGTTTCAAATAATTTGTACGCCCAAGGCGTTTCCTCCGCCTGTGCTGCATCGTTGCCTACCGTAATTTCTTCATCCAACAGATTATACACGACCGTGTCAGCTGTCTTTGATTCATTTTGGGCAAACGCCGCACTGGGCAGCATGCTGACCATCATACAAACAATGAGCAAAATGGCCAATCCTTTTCTGCATTGCTTCATTCATATACCTCCTCTATTTTTGGGCCAGCGTCAACAATTCTTCCAAAGAATAAATTGCGCTGCGGCGCAGATCGCCGGATGGATAGTCAAAAATCAGCTCCTTTCCTGTAATATCACACAAGTTGGGCAGCTTGGCCAGGGTTTCACAATTTTCATTGAGCAGCAACCCATACCTTTGTCCATCTGCCGTTATATATTCTGTGATGATATAGTCATCAACCTGTGTCACATAAGTTAAATAAGCGTCTTGTTCCAACTGAAACAACGCTTCGCCGGTTTGCCGGTCATACACCGTCGGCGCTTCATGCAACGGCGCCACAATCCGATATTGTTCTGTAAAAAATTCTTCTATTAAACTTTCATCCGGCGGTTCTTCCTGTGTTTTGGAAATCAGCGTACCATCCTCCGCCGAATATTTGCACAACGTGCCATCATAATAAAGTACCTCCAGCCAAGCTTCTGTACCTTGCCGACGATATTGCTGGTCGTAGACCTGTTCTGCATTGGGAAGCTTCACATCGGCCAAAATCGTTCCATCCAATCGATACAAACGAAATTGGTCATATCGAAACAGCATTACAGTTGTTTGCGCTGTATTAAGGCGGGCCTCGTCATGCGCATAAGACCCATCATAAGCAAATAGCTGTTTGTCACTATGCGTTTCCATTTGCAATACCCGCAGTGTTGGACTATCCAAGCTGCCAACGAGCGCGATGTCATTGGCAACTGCCAGAAAATCACAGGAATAAGCGCTGTCACCCTGACTGATGAGATTGGCATACCGATCAAAAAACTGGTATTGTTGATTTCCTGTAGCTGTCATCATGACAGAGCCATTTTTCTGAAAAGTAATGATATCGGCGTTGGTATACGCCTGTTCCTGCTGTTGCCCGCTTTTCGGTTCAAGCTGTACCACCAGATTTTCTGCGCCGACATAGATACCTGTGTCATCTGCTTGTAGTAAAAAAGGCCGTTGACTGACAAAACCGCCGGTTTGTATTTTGTCATGGGTATCAATGACGGCAAAAACCGATTCATCTTGTTTTGCAGCCGTAAATGCACAGTATTGCTGAAAGAAACCGCCTGCAAATTTTGTATATTCTGACGTATCATAAAGCTCCAAGCTGTTTTCCGGCTGCATGATATCAAAAACTAGGAAGCTTCCATTGGCAAAACTGGCCGCCAATAACGTACCATCTTGATTTAGGGCAAATACATTGTCCTGATCATCAGCAAAACTATCATTCACAGGAATTTTTTGCCGCTGACCCTCAAAGGAAACCTGTGTCAGTTTTTTCCCAGTACCAGTATCATAAATGATAGCCTGCACGTCATCTTTATAGACTGCCGCCGCTCGTTTGCCATCAGCGGATACGGCAAGGGCTGTCGCCTTTTCTCCTGTCCACAACGTCTTTTTCTGCACAATGTCATAAGCACAAAGTCCTTCTATACCTGTATACAGCAATCTGGCATCATCCAGAAAAACCATGCTGCACAACGCCGATGCTTCTGTAGGCAGTTCCAGAAAAATTTCCTGCGTTGCTGTGTCAAAGACAGCAATTTGATAAGCATAAAAAGCGGCTGCCGTTTTGCCATCGGGAGAAAGCGCCAATTTTAATGGTTTCGATGGCAATGTAACGCTCCCGATCGTTTTAAAGCCGTCAGACAAATCATAAACGCCTAACGCATCGGTCAGCGCTTTTTGCGCCTGCGCTGTGTAAGGCGGTGCGAAAATACCGCCTTTTTCCGGCAACGCTTGCAGCGCATAATTTACCGCGCCTGTCACATCGCCGGATTGCAGCGCATTTTCTGCATATTCAGCTAATACATAGGCTTGTTTTGTTTGTTCCAATTGTTTTAAACCGGTAACCGTCATACTCCCGCCCAGTAAAAACAATACGGTTAAAACAGTCGCTGTCATTTTAAGCCTGTGCCGATACCGTTTGCTGCGATCATCTGTCTCATATAAATGGGTAAATGCATACAGCATCTCCGCCGCGCTCTGATAACGCCGTTCTGGATCCGGAGCCATCGCCTTTTGAATGATGGCGCAGACAGCCGAACTATACCCTGCGTTTGTGATAGGCGTAACTTCCCTGGCATCAGCAGCAGGACGAATGCCGGTTAAAATGTGATATAATGTAGCGCCCAAACTATAGAGATCGGAACGTACATCCAACAGACGACCTCTGGCAGTTGAAGAATTGCTTGCCGAAACAGCCGCTTTCTTATTCTGCGGCAATGTTTCTGTCAGCAGTCTCTGCGCGTCCGGTAAGACGGCTGTGGTTTCCAGCAATGCCGTTTCTTCCGGAATCGGCGTATTTAGCTGTCCATAATGTTCCGGCGAAGCATAACCACGACTGAAACCGACCTTCACCGCGCCTTCTTCACCTAACGCCAGGGCGATATTAAAATCAATCAACCGAATCTCGCCCTCCGGCGTCAGCATCACGTTAGCCGGCTTAATATCACCGTGCAAAATTCCATAAGGAGGACGGCTATGCAAATAAACCAGCGCTTCCAACAACTGACAAGCCCATGCAATAACCTGCGCCTGAGAAAAAGCCTTCCCCTGTTTTAACAGCTTATCAAAGCTTTCCCCTTCAATATAATCCATCACCGTATAAACCTTATCGTTTTCTACAAAAAAGTCATATACCTGAGGGATATACGTATGATTCAAATTTTTCAATACATCTACTTCCTGCCGTAAAACTTCCGGCTTTGTTTTTACAATCGTTCGCTTATCTGCTTTTAAGACCACTTTTTTGTTTAGTCGTAAATGATATGCCAGATAAACGATCCCACCGCCACCCGAACCAATTTCCTGCTCAATCTGATAGGTGCCAGCTATGATTTGCTGCATCCGTGATCCCCCTCGTTATGCCCGCCGCTCTCCATATTCCAACAAAAGCTGCGCTTGCAGATGTTTTTTTGCTCTGTGAAAATATAGTGCCGCCACAATTGCGCCAACCGCAGCAATCCCTAACAACAATAACCCGCCATAATACAATAATTCACTGTGTAACATAATCCCTATCCCCTCTTTCATACCAGCATCTTTCACATGAGACTGGCCAACACACTGCCACAGGCGATTGCGATAGCAAATGGAAAAAACTGCTTTTGTTTGTTATCTAAAACTTGATAGGCAGAAACCTTTTTCATCAGAAGCAACATTTTCAAATAACTCCAAGCATAACGCAACCGGTCCCATAAAATTCTGCGATACAACATCACAACCAAAGCCAACACACCGCCAGATAAAATAGAAGCGATCATGCAATCCATAATCCATGCGCGTCCCATTAAAGCGCCTAAAGCCATCAGAAATTTTACATCGCCTGCGCCGAAGATGCGCAATGCATAAAACACAAAACCGATAGCAAGAGGCAATGCCATCCCCATCACACTGTCTAGTACTTTATCTATCCCACCAGTCGTTGCCAGCAACAGTCCTGCAAACAAAAGAAACAGATTTAACCGGTTTGTGATCTTTAAATAGCGGATATCCTGATAAACGGCACAGCATAGTCCAACTGCCAAACATCCATATCGGCAGCCTTCAAAAAATATTCCTAAGTCTTGCAAGCCTACACCTACTTTTTTTCGTTTGAATCAAAACTGCTGTATAATTATCTTTTGCTTCTGAAGTTTGCAATAACGTTTCTATCTGCTGGCTTTTTCGTATGACAGTTTTCCGGCTTTTCAGTATTGTCTCCAATCTAGTATCAGAAAGATACTTGTACACACCATCCGAACAAAGCAGAATCATTTCCACGTTATCCAACTCTCCCTGCGCTGTCTCCAAATGATAATCAAATTTCACACCAATTGCATTCACCAGCACGCTTTTCATTTTCTCCATGGAATGCTGACATTGCGGTAAAGTCCCGTACTGTCGTGCTTGTTCATACCAGGTTTGATCATTTGTCACTCGTTCCAGCCCAATCTTTCGTAAAAAATAAACGCGGCTGTCACCTGCATGCTGCACCAGATATCGTTGCCCCCAAATTAAAAGCAACGACAACGTTGTGCCCATTTTCTCATTTTGTTGAAGAATTCGTTGATTAGCACAGGATATATACATCTCTAGTGACGTTTTCACCGCATTTATATCTGCCATCGCAGCTAATAATTCCGGCAATTCGTGCTTCCACCATTCTTCTAAGGCCTGTATCAGCATTTGACTGGCCTGTTTGCCCTTTTCCAAACCGCCCATACCGTCCGCTACAGCTGCCAATAAAATAAGACCCTGCCCACTCTCCTGTTGTCTCAGTAGATAACTATCTTCATTCTGGAGCCGTATCTTGCCGCAATCACTAAAACACCTTGTTTCATATCTTGTCGTTTTCATGGCAACTCCCTATTGATAAAAAATCAATTCCTCCAACCCTAATTTGATACGGCTGCCATCCTCCAACAGATAAGGCGTATAAGGCGCTAGCTGAACGCCATTTAAATAGGTATGATTTTTCGAATTTTCATCGCGGACATAATATTGTCCGTCTTGCTCTAAAATCGTCGCATGTATGCGGGAGATAAAACTTTTTTCCAAATGATAATCAGCCTGTAATTTTCCTAAAACAAAGGGCGTCTTATAAATGGAAATACGCTGATTCTGATAGAGCAGATACGGGATTTTCTCCCCTAATTGTTTCCCCTCCAGAATGACCGTGGCATCGTCCAAAAGCGCTGGCTGAATATTGTTTTGCGGTACAGCGGCAGAAACTGCTGCAGATATTGGCGGCACAGCCGCTGGAGCCATTGGTGCATCAACCGATTCGGTTCTCTTTTCCGCTTTGCCGCCAAACAGATGGAATTCTTTTTTGGTTTTTTTCTCGTTTTTTTCTCTTTTTGCCGATTTTTCACCGTTTCCAAACAGAGATTTCTTTTCTTTTTTCGGTTTCTCTGCGGCAGATGACGCTCCTGGAATTTTTATTCCATTTACTTCAGACGGCGCTGCGATCACTGGCGGCTGCACCGGCGCAGGTTCTTTCTCCGCTTTTTTGGAAAACAATCCTTGTTCCAATTTTTCGGCCTTTAACGGCTCAGCCTGCAAAGGTTGTACCACCATAGGCGCAACAGACTTCTGCACGTTCGGTGTGCTTGCCGTAACTGGCTGCACACGCTTTATAAATTCATCCAGCTGAAACTCCGTCCGCACCAGATATTTCAAAAGTCCATCATAAAACGCATTATTTTCTTCTGTGACAAAATATTCCGACACCAATCTCTGAAAAAATAGTTGAATATTATTTTCCTGTTGCAGTAATTCTTCAATAGGCAGTACCGGAAAAAATACATGGAATGCATCGTTCATAAACACATAATTAAAATCCAAGATACAAAATTGCTGCTGCAAAAAATAGCGGGACAAATTTTTCAGACTCTCTGCCAAACTGCACAAAATTTGCCGTCCCTGTCTTTCATCACAAGCATTGCGTTGTAAATAATCTACTAACCGCGTTTTCCCTGAAATATCATAGTAAAATCCTATCTGATCATCCATTTGCTTGGTATACATAGGCAATAAGCCCTGAATTTGATTTCGCTCTATCATTTTGCAGCAATACGCAATGGGATGTAACGTTTGTTTTTGTTGAAAAACCAAAAAATTATGAAAATCAATGGTTCGATATTCCTGCTGCACATATTCTAAAAAATTCATGATTTCTCCCTCTCCGTCCTTTCCACACGAAACGCTTTCAAATCAAAGCTGCCAACAGCACAAAAGGCGCAAAAGGCAACTCTGTTTTCAACGTTCCTTTTTTCAAAAACAATAATCCAACGCTGAATAACGCACCAAAAACCATCGCTCGTAATAATACAAAGAGAATACTGGGACAACCCGTTAACAGACCGATGCAGCCTAGTAATTTGATATCACCTAAGCCAATGGCATCCCGGCGAATAAAATAAATGGCAAAGGGAATTGCCGCTCCTATCACAGCGCCTAAAAGGCCATTTAAGATGAAAGAACTATCCCTGCTAGCCAGATTCCAGAGTAAGAACAGCACTGCATAAAAAGCAGTGGTATCATCAGGAATTTCCCGCGATCGCAAATCGGTAATTGTAATCGCAAACAAATAAGAAGCCAAGAGCAACATATTGATAAAACTTCTACTCCAACCAAACAGCCATTGCGCATAGATTGTCAATAAAATAAAGAATATGCAAATGCCTGCCCACTGCCGCCACCAGACGCCCTTACGTTTGCACAACTTTACAAATAATGTTCTGCGTTTGATGCCCCCGTAGCCGAAAAAAATACTCATGATGCTGGCGCATACTGTCGCAGAAATCGCTACAACCGTATCTAAAACCGTCATTACTTGAATCCTCTACTTTCCAATCCACGGATGAACTGTCGTTGTTTGCAGAATATCAACTTCATCAAAGAATTTGATTCCAAAGGGATTTTTGTACGTATAGGTCACAACCAAGGTAATATCATGATTGCTATTGTAATAAAATTTCGACATACTAAAATCCACATCTATAATGTTATCTCGATTCAGATGCATATCATCCAAATAACAATTCACCATCACCTCTGCCAGCTTATCGCCGGAACCATCTAAGACAATGTTTACAACCAAAGCCACCCAATCATCTTTCTCCAAAGCCTTAATTTGTTCGGACAGCGTTTTCACTTTATCGCCCAAAGTTTGAGCATTTCCAATAATATTGCCCATTGTCTCAATTGTAAAACCGTCAGAAAAACTCTCCATTGTGTTTTTGACAGCTTCCATGGTTTCATTTGCAGTTGTTTTCAACGTCTCCATCTCTTTCACAGAAGAATTTGTCCAGTCAAATGTATCAATCAGACCAGCCTTATCTACGATATAGCTGCATTGCGCGATCTGCAACGCCGTATTATTTAGAGCCTGCTGCACAATCGCATGCGTATAATAAATATTGAGCAAACTAATAATCGTCAGAATCGCCATGATATAAATGGGAAAAACCAGTGTTGCCTCTACCGTCAACGAGCCTTTTTTCCGCGTCCGCATCGTTCCTCCCCCCTATTCTTAATACGTTCGGTTTGTCATAATATTGAATTCATATCGGCCATTCAATCGTATATCTGCTGGAACAAACATCTGCGACATAAATACATAGTTGATACTGCATTTCGCATCGGCATAAACATTTACATAAGATTGACACATCTGAAACTGACTTCGATTCTCATACTGCCGCATATTGACTTGTATGATTTCTTGTAAACGTTCTAACTTTGCCGTTTCATTTTCCAACAGCAACAAAATCCGCAGATAATCCCCATACCCCAATTTAACTTGTAAACCGTTTTCTCCGCCGCTGGCACTAGGACTTTCTAACGAAAAATCAACCAAACTGCCAGCCTTTGTTTTTAATTTATTGATTGTCTCTTTTTTCTTTTTTTGATATCCTTTAGAAATTTGTTCAATCACAGCATCCTTGCTTTGATTCGCACTGTTATTAATGGTTTGATTGAGTTCATTCAACCGTTCTTGCATAACAGCCTGCGCTTCTCCATCAACACTTTCCAGCATATCGCCTGCAATTTGATTGGTAACGCCTGTGCTGTAATCATAAATTGCCGCTTCAATTTTTGTATCAAAATTGTTCCATTGTGTTGCTACCCAAGCTTCTGCCGCACTGGTAATTCCTTCAATTGCTAAGCCAACGCCGTATTCTACAGCTTTACTGAACATCCCCTCTACACTCAGTTCCCAATCCTTCCCATTTTTCAGCAACAGAACCTTTTCACCCTGTAAAATATTGGTGACGTCAATAACAGACTCAGCTACTGCCCAAGCTACCAATAATGCAAACACTGCCAATGGCGCAAATGGCCCCGTCCAAGAACACATAGCGCTTGCCTGTTGATATTTTGCCGTATCGGTAAAAATCGCTGCCATATTAAATGCCGAACGAATTAACAAAATTTTTCCGCTCACAATACCCAAATTTGCATAGGAATCATACTGCCCACCAATAATGTATTCAACTTCTGCTACCGTATACTGTTTATCCTGATAAGCATCTTCCAGAAATTTATCTGCCACAATCACATCATATTCCGTTTTCCTGGTAGTGCCTTCTGTTTTTCCGCTTTTTTCTGGCTCCATACTGTAATGGTGTACATAATTTCGGCAATTTGCCATAATATACTCATTGATGTATAAATTATCTCGTCCGTTTTCCAGCAAATTTAACAAAGAATCTAAGATTCCCAGACCTTTTTCCATTACTTCCTCAGAAGCATCGGACGTATACTCGTCTGGAAAGTTATAAGAATCCACCGAAGCCACTATACGGCTATGATCAATTGCGCCAGACAGCATATCCGCCGTAAAAGCCTTCATAACTGCTTTATTGTTCTCATCTTCCGCTACAGCATTTTCTACAGAATCTGTATTAGGCTTAATTTGGCCTCTTGTTACCTCCTGATTCTGGACCTCGCTGTAATCCTGGCAGCTATCGCTGAGACTTTCTAATTTGGGATATAGCTCGCTGGTCAGATAAGCCTGGTTACAAATGGTATCACGCAGCGAATGTGTGGGCCAACTATCTTCCTGCTCAAAAATTGTATAAATCTTCTGCTCAATGCTATAATAAAAATCTGTATCGCTGGCTGTCATATTCAAATACTGAAGCGCAGATGTCAACACGCCTTTATTCAGTATCACCTCTCCAGCAGAAGCCTTGGCCAATTCAATTTCTGGCTCAAAAACAGTCTTGTACTCCTCATTTCCATTATTCATTTTACTTTCTAAATCTGACACATAATTCTGCATTCCTTCTACATAAATATTAATCCGGTTAATTAAGTTACTGGCACTTTCCTTTAATGAATCTGCTTGCGTTCTTACCAAATTCATGCTGGCTTTCAGTTCGGTTAATTTAGGCTGTATTTCATCTTCTTTCTCTGTCATTTGAAGATCCAAATCATTGATTTCTGTTTGTTTGGCACTGATTTCAGCCTCATCTGTCAATGCTGCCAGTTCTTCCTCTGCAGCTTCTTTTTCTGTACGAAGCTCTTTGTATTCTTCAAAAATGACCTTAATGTCATCTTCAAATTCCTGAAACAGCCGGCTTTTGAAATAATCATTTTCTATATAGGTTTCATACTGCTCTGCGCCTGGATAGTTGCCGGTAAGATTCGCTGGTGCGCCCAAATAGCGCTTGCATTCTTCTCCCCATGCGTTAATTGCGGCAATGATGTCGCTACCCTCCTGCACAGTGCTTTTATACTGCTTGGTAACTGCTAATTTATCTTTCGCAGCTGACAACCGGTCTTTGATTTGCAGAATGGCCTGTACATTTTTTAAAAACCCATACTCCGAATCAATTAACTGCAATGGCGCGCGATAACGCATGTGGTCTAAAACCTGCGATTTAACAATATTGGTTTGGCCTAAATTTAAGCTGGAACCAGCAGAAGTAATTTCCACTTCAAAGTCATACGGATTCATATAACCGCTGTCTCGCAGACCGTTCATTAAAATATTCTGTAATTCTGTATGGTCCCCCGGCACCAAAGCCAATGTTTCCTTAAAGTACCGCTCCATTCGCTTTTCAATCGTACCAGCATCTGCTTCATTCATGGCAAACATGCCATATAAATCCACCAGCAAATCATCATAATAGGACAACGCAGAGACGGCTGCATTGTCCAAACTCGCTTCACCTAAGGTTTTCGCAAGCTTTACCCGCCCGCCATCTACCAACAAGCCTGCAAATACAAAGGAAACTGAAAAGGTAATCAACAAAAAAACTGTAATAACGCCTTTTGTTCTTTTTTTGAAATACATTGCACCCACTCCAACCTGTCAACATTCTATCTTATGATTTTAGCTTCTCAATCTGCTCTTCTATAAACTCAATATTGCGAATCAGTTCTGTTTGATTCATCAAAGGCGCAGTAGCCCGCACGGTTCTTTCCTCTCTGCTTCCAACCCCGAACGCTTCCAAAAGATTGCCCAATGGATTCACATACTGACGCGTTACCGATACTTCTATATAAGGATTTAATAAAAAGCCTTTTTTTTCTACTTTTTTTTCTACTTTTTTTACAACAATGGCTGCTTCTCCAGCTTCATAATACTTGGTCAACTTGCCCATCTGATTCTGAATATAGACATTACTATTGCGTTTTCGCGTCTCATTGCTGCTTCCGGTACCCAGAATATAACGGTAAGGATCGCAATTTTCAAAATCATCAGAAACCAACATATCTCTCGCATTTGTTGCATACAAAATGGAAGGCCGCTCGTCCTCAATAAACTGCCAGTAAGCGGCAATGCGATTGGCACTCTGCATTGCCATGGCAGAGGTTGTGATATTCTGATAATGAATAATAGATAAATACATTACGGATAGAATTGCTAAAAAAATAACGGGAAAAATCAATGTCAACTCTACGGTAAATACGCCCTTGTTCCGCTTCTTCTGTTTCATCTTATTATGTGCTCCTTATTTCTTAAACTATGTACCGCAAGGCCAATGGCCTTGCAAAGTATCTGATTATTTCCCTGTAGTTGTTGGCACTGTATTATTTGTTACATCGTTTGGAAGAGCATTATCCAAATTAGTTGTAACCCAGCCTTTTACTGTCCCACTAAATAATAATGCAATTGCCACCAAAACTGCTAAGAGTAATACCATCTCCACTGTTCCTAATGCATCTTCTTCCTTCCAAAAGGATTTCATCAAATGTCCCATTGGCCTTCCCTCCTTTCCTTACCCATTCTCTATTTCAGCCTGGAAATCAGCCGTTAAAAACCCATTCCCAATATAGCTGGCACAATGGTCATGATGATGACAGAAAACATCATCAACATCATAGGAAATAATATTTTTGTCTCCGCTTCAGCGGCAATCTGCTGGGCTTTCGCCTTACGGTTACTCCACATCTCATCACCGATGGTCTGCATGGCGATGGTCACTTCACTGCCGCCCCGCTGCAGATTCTGCTCAATCACGGCAATCAGGCGGCGCATTTCCGGCATATTGCAACGACGCACCACCTGGTCTAAAGCAGCGTTCTCATTCATCCCGTTTTCCATGTTGTACATGGCCTGCCCCATCAGCTGATACAACGGCGATGGCGTACTCATTTCCTCCGATACCTTTTTCATGGCCGCCCGTAAGGTGAGCCCGGCGCCGGTGAGAATAATCACCTTGCTGATATAATCGGGCAAATCCATAGCGACTTTTAAGTGCAATGCTTCCTGCTTCTTCTTGATATCGCTGAAACCAGCATAAGCCAGCACTACAGTCAAACCGAATCCAAGGCCCAGCCACATCAGTTTGTTGGTAGCCAAATAAAACAGCGCCGTTAACAGCAATCCCAACCACAGATAGGTAGCTGCCGCAGCCCAGTAGACCCGCAGATAAAATTCGTTGTATTCTTCTTCATGCAGTTCCAGCAATTGTTTTCGCAGATCGCGATCAAATTTATTGTTATAGTTGTAGTGGATTTTTTCCAGAAAAGCGAAACCCACCGGCATGAAATCTTTTAATGGAAAAACTGTTTTGTCCAACGCATTGATATAACTGGCGTATTTGTTTTTAGCAGGCAGATATAGCATCAAAAAGCAAACCAAAACCAGTAAAAAAAATATGCTTGCAAACAAATTCATTTTGTCCACTCCTTATCTAAATTGCGGTTCTGTTAAGTTGAAATATATAGTCAACCGCTCAAACATAGGATATACTAGAGTAAAGGGCATTACCAAAAATCTCCCA
>CABQBF010000016.1 GCA_902462325.1 uncultured Peptococcaceae bacterium | reverse complement strand
ATGCCAGTCTTTCACCAGACCAACTACAACCTGGATACTGGACAGACACAAAAAGACGGTATAGGCTACATAATAAGCTGTAATCATTTCATCCATGCATACACGCCTCCCTTCCATTTCTTACTTGTAAGCGTTTGGTTGGGAGCAATAAATAAACAAAGAACTGCATCGCCGCAGCAATGCCTTTATTCGCTAAGCCGAATTTGATATACCCCCCGCTCAGCGCCTGGGCCTGGCGAGAAATAAAATCCTGACTTTATTATAACGGAATTTTTTGTAAATTTCAAGAAAATTCGTTCGACATATTTCTACCCTGCATTACCTATTGTTAGGACTCAGCAATTCACCGCTCCCTTACAGGCCAAAGCATCATACAAAGCCAACGATATAGCGAACTAATACCCCATCGCAGCAGTTTTCCATCATGTTGAACCATAGCGAAATGCCTTTCAGAGAATCAGAAGCTTCTTCAACTTCGTCCAGAATGACCAAACTGGCCTAGCGGCCAGCGGTGCGCCTCCAGTTCATTCGCACAAAAACCGTGCTTCATTCGCGCTTCAAACGCGCTAGCGGCAATGGCCCCTACAACGTATCTGCCCAACGTATCTGCCGTACAGAATACAGAAGGGATAAAGCACTCTCTACCCTTCTATGGTTTTAGACTCCCCGCTACCTTTGCCCAAATTCCGACTTGCGCCCCACGCCTTTCTGGTGGGGCGCGGACTGTGACGCAGCTTGTGCAAAGCGTGATGAACGCCAGTTCAACAAAGCTGCACAAGCGAGGAACTGTCCGATGCCCGACGCTTGAAGCGCGTTTTTCTGCGCGAATAGTCGGGTACACGGAGGGATAGGGCAAAGAGTAGCAAAAAAATTCAAAGAGCAGCAAAAAGAAAAAATCCAATGGGTAGCAAATAAAAACGCAAAGTGTAGCAAAAAGGAAAACTGAAGGGTAGCAAATAAAAACAATGGGTAGCAAAAATCCCCTTAAGTAGACTTTGTTTCTTTCACTTGTCTACCTAAGGGGTATCATATCATTTCATTGCGTCGCGGATTTTTTCTTAATCAGTGATGCAGTCTACACACTCTACATCCTCAGCCTGATAAATAATCTGGCCTTCTTTAATGGTAGCTAACACTTGAATATTGCGTAGGGTTTCCTTGGGTACTGTGAGCGGATCCCGGTCTAAGATAACCATATCGCCATATTTCCCTGGCTCCAAAGAGCCTTTGATTTTTTCATCAAAGCACTGATACGCTGCGTCAATGGTGATGGCTTTCAGCGCCGTCATCACATCTACTGCATATTCAGTTCCCAGCGGCCTGCCTGTTCTGGTACGACGGTTTACGGCGGTATCCAGCATCAGCATTGCATTTGGTGGCCCTACCGGACAATCCTGATGCATGGTAAAGCGCATGCCCCGTTTGGCGGCCGATGCCAACGGACTAATCCGGCTGGCCCGTTCTGGACCAAAGACAACGTCGCTATACCAATCGCCCCAATAATAAACATGATCGTGGAAAAAGCTTGGCATAATGCCCAGTTTTTGCAGTCTATCCAGCTGGTCTTCCCGGATGGTCTGGCAGTGAATGAGCACAGGCCGCAAATCTTCGGTCAGCCCAGTTTCCTGCAGCGCCTGTTCATAAGCATCTAAACACTGGTCAATGGCCGCATCGCCGTTGCATTGCATTTGCAACTGCCATCTTTTTTCCATACATTCTTTGAATAATGCTACAATATCACGGCTATCGTTAAAGGTTCCCTGCCCGCAATAGCCTTCTGTACCTTCCTCTGGCGGCTGGAAGTAGGGCTCTGTCATCCATGCGGTACGAATTTGCGGAGAACCGTCCAGAATGACTTTGGCGCCGGCAATTTTAAAATGGGTGCGATAGGTGGCTTCCGGTGTAGCAACGCCTTCTAAAATCTGCTTGTTTTCACTGGCCACACGGGAATAAGTGTTTACATCTAAAGAAATTAACCCCGCGCCTGTACAAACCTGCAGCAATGGCCGCATATCGGCTTCGAAACTGCCGTCTACCACAGTGGTGTACCCTTTGCTGCTATACATCCGTTCCGCACGGCAAATAGCCTCTATCATGGTTTCCGCGCCAGGCGCAGGCATTTTATCTAAGATAACATCCCGCATAGCAATATCGCCGAACTGACCGTTCAAATCGCCGGTTGTTGCATCATGATAAATATAACCGCCTTCCGGCACAGGCATATCTTTGGTAAGCCCCAGCACTTCAATGACTTTGCTGTTTACAACGCACATCCACCCGCTGGTGTTAATCATAACAATGGGAATTTCCGTAGAAATCTGATCCAAATCTTCTTTTGTCGGATGCAGTTGCCCCTCAAACAACGCATGGTCATAGCCCATCCCTACAAACCATTCGCCCTCTTTTACTGGATTTTCTTCCAGATAAGCTTTCGCCTGCTCAATTAAATCCTTTACGCTGTCGGTCTTGCCCACAGGAGACGGATCAAACCGAGGAAATTCATAGCTGGCTGCAAAATGACTATGGCTGTCAATGAACCCAGGCAGCACCGTTGCACCGTCTAAATCCATCAAATGCGCAGTTGCACGCTGCTCCAATAATGCCTCGCTGCTGCCTACTGCCACAATTCTGCCATCCTCCACCAAAATAGCCTCAGCCTTGGGCTGCGCTTCATTCATGGTGATGACATTGCCATTATAATATAAAGTTCTCATAGAGTTCGCCCCTCTTGTAAGATAATAGATTGCAAATCTTTTCACTTATCATACCATACAAACACATCATAATACAATTACAATCGCTTTCCAAGCCAATTTCCATGACGTTCTTGTATCCTATGACATAAACATAGGGCCGCCGCATGCCATCCCGACAAAATTGCGGCAGCCCCCATTTTATTTATTGACCGTTCTTACAAATTCCTGATTATTCAGGGCAAACACCAGAGCTCAGTTCTTCTTCACGGGCTCTGTTATAGTATTTAATATAAATACCGCCAGCCAGGAACAGCAATACAGCAGAAATTACAAAAAATGCCTGCGCGCTAGACAAAGCGTTTTGTACGCCCATTTTATCTACCATGAAGCCACCCAAGGTAGGACCAACGGCGCCTAACAGCTGAATGAACAATACATAAATCCCGTAAGATACCGATTTATACCATACTGGTACTAATTCGTGAGCTGCAGTATGGAAGGAAGTATTCCCCAAGTTATAGAAACCACTAGCCAGCAAAATCAGAGGAATATTTGCCATTTTATAACCAAAGAAGAAGGTAACTGCGGTTAAAGCAATACAAATCATTGGCATATACATACGAGCACGACGGTCTTTTTTGTACCATTTGTCCAGAATAGCGCCGCCTAAAGGATACGCAATCAGACCGATTGGCGTACCTAATGCAACAATCCCTGCAGCAGCTGTTAGGCTCATTCCCATTACATTTACATAGTAAATGGATACGAATGTAGTACCAATATTCAGTGTCATAACTGCTAACCCAGCGCCTAAGCACATCAGCAATAATGCTCTGTTGCTCAGCAATAATTTAGCCGTATCTGCTACATTTAATTTTTTCTGTTCTACTTCTTTTTTACCAGTCGCTTTTGCTTCGGCAGCACCCTGTTCTGCCATTAATTTTTTATTATCTGGCAGTAAAAAGGTCAACAGAGATAATACTAAGCTGATGCCCCCAATAACATAGAAGGACATTCTCCAACCCAGTGCCTCAGCAATAGCTGCAAACAATACCATACCTAAGATCCCGCCAATGGTCATAGCGGTATTGTACAGACCTAATACTTTCCCCCAAGAGGATTTTTTGTACCAGCTGGTCAGCATATCGGTGGATAATGCTGCATAAGCAGAGTTACCAGCACCAACGCCTAAACGCAGCAGAGCCAGAGAAACAGCGCCCTGTGCAAAACCGCACAGTACCGTTACGCCAGACCACAGAATGGTACATAAACTGATTGCTTTTTTCTGCCCGCTCTGCGCTCCAAAGAAAGAAATTGGCATTACGAAAATGGCCATACCTAAGAATACTGCACTACTAAATAAACCAATTTGCATCGCACTGATACCCAGGTCTTCCTGTAATAAAGGTAAAATTGCGTTTACACCATAGCGAATTGCTAAGTCAAAACAGAATAACAAATAAAGAATTGCAACGAAAAACAGACGTTTCCCTTTTGGTAGCTTAATTAACGGTTCGTCTTTTTCCTGCTCAACACATTGTTCGGCAGTTACTGAAGCCATAAAAAACACACCCTTCTAAAAATTAAGAATTCTCTTTCCATCCCAGGCTGTGAACCTCTTTCCACACCCACGCCTCCTTTATTATTAAATTGGGAAAAGATTTTACTTATGTAATACATGTGGAAAATAAAAATATCGGCGTCCACATATAAAATCTATTGAATATGCCGGACTTTTTCATTATAATCAAATTATACATTGTCATTCTGTTTAACTTATAAATTATACCAGTACATTTGACCCAAAACCGACATTTCCCGACTGTAACCTGTAAAAACGCTTATCTTATTAATTTATTTTATTATATAAATAGTATCAGAAATCTCACGATTTTTCTAATACTTTATAGAAAATATAAAAATCATTTTGAAATTATCTATTTTTTCATTCTACAACCAACGGGGCTTGTTTTTTGGTTCTTACATACGACAGTCAATTTATTTCATTTTCTTATTTATATTTTACACAGAGGAGGATTTTTTATGGAGTTATTGCAGCTACAATATTTTAAAACCATCGCAGAATGCCAGCATATCACCAGAGCAGCCAACAAACTTATGATTTCCCAGCCCTCTCTCAGCAATACCTTATCCCGTATTGAGAACGAATTGGGCGTGCAGCTATTTGACCGCCAAGGCCGCAATATTATCTTAAATAATTACGGGAAAATTGTTTTAGAACACGCCAATAATATTCTGCGGGAGCTGGACAATATCCGCACGGAGATTGATGAACTGGAACAGCGGCAAAACAAAGTGATTACCATCGCCTCTACCGATTCCATGTATTTACGGGAGTGGCTCCCTGCTTTTATGACAAAAAGTCCTGACTTAACCATTCATCATTTTGTATCCAGCACAGAAAAAATTGAAGCAGGTTTGCTAAACGGCACCATTGATTTCGGTATTCTCTCCAACATTCCCAGCAATACAGCTTTCGGCCATTTAGAGCTATGGCAGGACGAATTTGTCATTCTGTCGCCTTTAGGCAGCGCCATCGCCAAAGAGCCTGTGCGCGATTTCGTTGATTTTATTCAGGAGCCTTTTGTAGCTCTGCCCAAATCGGAAAATATTGTCCGTTCTATTGATATTTTGAGCAATGCAGCCGGCTTCAAGCCCAATATCATTTTTGAAGGAGAACGGGAATTGCTGGAACGGGTGCTGCTGCCCATCCATGCTTCCATTGTGGTACTGCAGTCTATCATACAGGATGAAAAAGACTTCAACCTTTGTAAAGAGAACTGCGACATCGTAAAGCTGACCAATCCGGAAGCCCATCTCACCATTACCCTGGCGTGGGATCAGCGCCGCAGTCTTTCTGTATCGGCTCAGCGACTGTTGAATTACGTGCAAAATAATCCGGTTATGCCCTGGCATCTCAGCACGCCCGATGTTGTCAATCAACGGAAAGGCACCTGTATTATTAAGCCATAAACGTAAAAATCCCGCAAAGCAGTTTATTACCGCTCCGCGGGATTTTTTATTTTTCATAATGCTTTAGAACTACGCCTCTAAACAATCAAACTTGGAATGAACAGCGGCATATAAACAATCAGCAGGAACACCACCAGCAATCCTAATAGATAGGGAATAACAGCCTTGGCAATCAGCTCTATGGGTTTTCCAGTAATCCCTGATGCCACAAATAAATTGATGGCCACCGGCGGCGTAATCATCCCAATGGCAATCCCCACTACAAACAAAATGCCAAAATGGACTAAGTCAACGTCAAGGCCTTGCACCAACGGTAAAAATACCGGCGTAAGGATAATAATGGCGGAAGATGTTTCCATAAACACACCGGCAATGATAATTACCAAAGCAATGATAAACATCAAAATATATTTATTGGTAGAAATGCCTAAGATGCTGCCAGCAATGGCTTCTGGAATTTTATAATTGGCCAATACCCAGCCAAAGGGTCCGCTGCAGGCAATAATGATCATGATGACGGCCGAAGTTTTGGCGCTGCCCTTCATAATTTCATACAATTTTCGGGGCGTCATATCGCGATAAATCAAAAAGGACACTAATAACGCATATACCACCGCTACGGCAGCAGCTTCAGAAGTGGTAAATTTGCCGGAGAAAATGCCGCCTAAAATGATAGCTGGCATAATCAAAGCCGGAATTGCCCGTAAAAACGTACCCAAAACGTTTTTCAGCGAAAATTTTGTGCCTTTCGGATAATTATGCCGATAAGCCTGTACCAGCGCAATCACAATTAAAATGGCGCCCATCAGCAGACCCGGGCCGAAGCCATTGGCAAACAACTGGCTTAAGCTCTGCTTGGCACTGACGGCGTACAATACCATAGGAACAGAAGGCGGAATGACAACGCCAATGGTACCGGCAGCGGCAATCAATGCGGCTGCTGAATCTTCATCATAACCCCGTTCTTTTAGCTGGGGAATTAAGGTTGCGCCTACCGCTGCTGTGGTAGCTGCACCGGAACCAGAAACGGCTGCAAAGAACATGCCAGCTACAACAGATACAATAGATAAACCGCCTTTAATCATGCCCAAAAAGGACTCGGCAAACTCTACTAAATATTTGGAAATTGCGCCCTGGGCCAGCAAATCACCTGCCAAAATGAAGAACGGCACGGCAATCAGCGGAAAGGAGTTGGTAGCTGCAAAGGCGCGCTGTGCCACCATACCCAAGCCTACATCTCCGGAAACCATGACCGCAATAGCGGCCAGCATAACGGAAAAGGCCACAGGAATGCCGACAATTAAAGCCAAAATAAATACGCCAAACAATAAAACACTCATCGCAACGCCCCTCCTTTTTCCTGTAGAATTTGCAAAATTGCGTCAACTGCGTGAATAATCATCAGACCAAAGCCAATCGGAATGGAATAATACATATATTTCATGGGAATCCGCAGCGACGGAGCCAGTTGGACCTGCTTGCCTGCATAAATCACGCCGAAGTAGACCACTGCGCAAAATGTCAGAATACATACAACATGCACGAAAATGCGCATTGCACGTTGGACCTTAGGCGGAAACACGCCTTGTACAAAGGTGATGGCAATATGGGCGCCGCTTTTATAAACACAACTGGCGCCCAAAAAGGTGGACCAAACCAATAAATAGCGGCACAATTCTTCACTCCACAGCAGGGAATGCCGCGCTAACCGGCAAACGATCTGGGCCGTAGTGACAAGCACCATCACACCGAGCATGGTAACCACGATAGCCAACACAATTTTATCAATGTTGTCGCTCATCTTATGAATGACATTCATAAATTTACAACTCCTTTTGCTAATTTTGCTTATAAAAAGCTTATGTACAAAAACAAGGCAGGCCGGCTGCCTGCCTTGTGATAGCCTACACAAGATTTTTCATTAAACTGCTGCCGCAGCTTCCTGAATTTTTGCTAAGTTTTCAGCATAGTCTGGATATGCATCATATACGGACTGTACTGCTGCTTTGAAAGCGTCTAAATCTGGATCTTCTACGACTTCCATGCCGTTGTCTTTCATTTCCTGCAACTGTGTTGCTTCGTTTTCAGCAACCCAAGCCCGTTCATATTCAGCAGCCTGCTGTGCAGCGTCTTTAAATACAGCCTGTACGTCTTCTGGCAGTTCATTGAATTTATCTAAGCTCATGGTGATGATCGCTGTAGAGTAAGAATGACGGGTCAATGTTGCATATTTCTGATTGGATTCCCACAGTTTGTAGGAGCAAATTACGTTAATTGGGTTTTCCTGACCTTCAATTGCGCCGTTCTGTAAAGCTGTCAGCGTATCCGTCCAAGCCATTGGGCTAACGTCTGCGCCTAAAGCGGTAAAGGTTTTGGTATATACTTCATTTTCCATTACACGCAGTTTTAAGCCAGCCAAATCAGCAGGTGTGGTAACTGGTCTTACGCTGTTGGTCAGGTTACGGAAACCACGTTCTGCATAAGCCAGACCTTTTAAGTTGGCATTTTCCAGAGAACCTAACAGTTCCTGACCAACTTCACCGTCTAATACAGCATGAGCTTCTTCATTGCTGGAGAACAAGAATGGCAAATCCAGTACGCCCATTTCTGGCGCATAGTTAATGAAAGGACCACTTGTTACAATCCCCAGTTCCAGTTCGCCGGCAGCCATACTGGACAGCATTTCAGCTTCGTCGCCTAAAGCGCTGTTTGGATAAATTTCGATGGTGTAAGCGCCATCCGTGCCTTCTGCTACTAATTCAGCAAATTTTTCAGCCGCAACCTGGAAGCTATCCTGTTCATTTACAGTGGTAGCCAGTCTCATTACAACTGGTTCAGCAGTAGCATCTGCATCTGTCTGCTGGTCATTGTTGTTGCTGCTGCCGCAGGCTGTCAGTGTGAAAGCCATTGCGCACACTGTTAATGCAGCAACCAATTTACGTGCTTTTCTCATTGGTAAATCTCCCCCATAAATATAATATTGCATCTATGGACATATGATTTTTTTGTCCATGCACAGAGTATAGCACCACGACAAAAAGAAGTCAATCATCTGTTAAATAAAAGTTTTATAAAATTAGAAATAGTTATAGTACAGTTGTGCAGCAGCAGAACATTTCACTGAAAAAAGCGCTGTTTTAAGAAGGCGATTGCCAACCACCATGCTGCACGCGCTTTTCATACAGTGCTGGTTATGACAATCGTTTTCTTCTTGCAACAGCGCTTCTGTCTTTTTTACTTCTGTCTTTTTTATTTGAAACTTTCCAAAGCCTCGCTGGCTTCTGCAATGCCTGCATCAGCAGCCTGCTGATACAGCTCCTTTGCTTTATCCAAATCTTTTGCAGTTCCTTCGCCATTTTCATAGCATTGCGCCAGTAAGAACTGCGCGTCCGGCATATATTGGGCAGCCTCGGTTAAAAGCTGCACCGCCTTTTCTTTATCCTGCTCCACGCCTTCTCCTTCATAATAGGAGATGGCCAGATTCATCTTGCCAGCCGGATGCTCGGCTTCGGCTGCCCGCTGAAACCATTTGATGGCTTCTTCATAATTTTGTTCCACGCCTAAGCCCTGGCTGTAACAGATGCCCAAATTTACCTGCGCCTCTAAAGAACCGCGCATAGCCGCTTTTAAGTACCATTCGGCAGCCTCTTCCAGATTTTGCTCTGTACCCTGCCCAAAGGTATAGCATTCGCCTAAAAACTGCTGGGCAATGATATGGCCCTTCTGCGCTGCAATCTTAAAGTTTTCAAAGGCTTTTTCCATGTCCTGTTCCACACCGTCACCGTTATAGTAACGGCTTCCCAATAGATAACAGGCATTGAGATTGCCCTGTTCCGCCGATTTTTTATACCATTCAATAGCTTTTTCCAAATCCTGCTCTACCCATTTTCCCTGCTCATAACACATACCCAGATTAAACTGTGCGCGGGCAAAGCCTTCTTTCGCCGCTTCTTCCAATTCCTTCAGCTTTTCCTTACTGTCAATCAATTCTGCCTGCTGCATGCAAAGCCCTCCTTTTCCGGTCAGTGGTTCATTGTCTCGTTTCTTTCACCGTAAAACCTGCTGCTTTTATTCAGCCTCTGCTTCGCCATTGTCGGCGCCGTCGGCATCGCTATCCTCATTGGCTGCGTCCTGCTCGTCAACAACAGGTGTTTCCGGCACAGCTTCGGTATCAATCAAAATTTTGATTTTGCCTTTTTCATCGGCTGCATTATATAAATTATCTGCCAGGATGTTTAAGCCGTTATTATAAATAGAAGATAAAATGCTGGCATATTTTTCACTGTCATCTAACAGATTCACACCGGTCTGTTTGTCTTCCACTAAAATAATGTGATAACCATAATCACTTTTAACTGGTGTTTTAGAATATTCGCCAATTTCCAGCGCTTGTGCGCCTTCTGTAAATTCATCCACCATCATTTGCGGAATGGTGCTGCCATTCCCAACGGAGAAATAGCCTAATTCGCCGCCATTTGCCGCAGAACCGACATCACCGGAATTTTCCTGTGCCAATGTAGCAAAATCAGCGCCGTTGTCTAACTGGGCAATCAAATCAATGGCAACCTGTTCCGCATTTTCTACTTCATTGGTAATTAAAATGTGCCGTGCCTGAATAACATCTGCCGGTTCTGGATTATTCACCATATCTTCCTGCAATTTTTCCAAAACCATCTGTTCTTTCCGAACCTGCTTAAAATAATCCATGGTCATGCCAGCCTGTTCCACCGCAGCGGTCAAATCTTCTTCGCTGCCATATTGTTCTGCTAAAGAAGCAATGACTTCTTCCACTTCTTCATCGCTGGCGCTCAAGCCTCTGTTTTCTGCTTCCTGCAGCAACAGTTCCTGCATAATCAGACTATTCAGCATATCATTTCTCACGCTTACCTTCACAGTATCGTCAGTGATATCATAACCATAGAACTGATACATCTGCAACATTTGACTATAGTTGGTATCCAATTCTTCCTGGGAGATTGGTTCTCCGTTTACAGTTGCCACCGTACCTTCCGGCACTTTGTTGCCGCAGCCGAACAGACCCGTTACCAAAAATGCACCCAAAACTAATACCGCCAATTTTTTCTTCATCGTTATTCTCTCCTTCAATTCAGTGCTGTTGTCTCCAACATTGTATCATTATAACAGAACCGCAATTATTGCACAATGGAAACCATGGCTAATAAAATATCTTTTATCAAATCTAAACATTTTTCGGCGCCGGCACTGCCTACCGTAATGCGTACCACCAATTCGCCGCCATCGCTGCCATAGGTGAGCTGCCGTTTGTATTTCTGCATCAGTTCCAATAGCTTTGGCATATCCATTTTTGTGTCCTGCTCAAACAAAGCGGTGACAATCCCGCCTTTTTGTTTCAGGCTGCGGATACCAATTTCCATACAATAAATTTTTAATTCTGCCACCCGTAATAGATTCCACGTTTCCGGCGGCACATCGCCAAAGCGGTCTATCAGTTCATCTTCCAGCAAATGCAGCCGACTGATGGCCCGTGCCTGCTGAATACGCTGATAAAAGCCCAGCTTCACAGAACTGTCCCGAATATAATATTCGGGAATAAAAGCGCTTACCTGCAAATCAATTTCTACTTCCCGCCGTTTTCCTGCCTGTTCTCCTTTTAACTGGCGAATGGCTTCATCCAGCATGGTACAGTACAAATCAAAGCCCACTGCCGCCACATGGCCGTGCTGTTCAGCACCTAACAGATTGCCAGCGCCGCGGATTTCCAAATCCCGCATGGCAATCTTAAAGCCGGAGCCCAGCTCGGTATATTCCCGAATGGCTGCCAGCCGTTTTTCGGCCAACTGGCTCAGCGTTTTATCCTTTTTATAAGTCAGATAGGCGTAGGCAATGCGATTGCTGCGGCCCACCCGTCCCCGAAGCTGATATAACTGGGCCAAACCCATTTTATCAGCTTCATCGACAATCATAGTATTGGCGTTGGAAATATCCAGTCCTGTTTCAATAATGGTGGTACACACCAAAACATCGGCCTGATGGGCAATAAAATCCATCATAATTTGCTCCAGCTGATGTTCCTTCATCTGGCCATGTCCCACTAAAATGCGGGCCTCCGGCACCAGCAAGCGGATTTCCTCCGCCAAACCTTCAATATCCTCCACACGGTTATGCACCACATATACCTGACCGCCCCGGCCCAACTCCCGACGGATAGCATCTTTCATCAGCTCCGGTGTGCGCTCCACAATGTAAGTCTGAATTGGATAGCGGTCCTGCGGCGGCGTTTCAATCACGCTCATATCCCGAATGCCCACCAACGACATGTGCAGCGTGCGGGGAATGGGAGTGGCCGATAAGGTAAGCACATCGACCTGGGAGCGCAGGCTTTTTATTTTTTCTTTATGGGTAACGCCAAAACGCTGCTCTTCGTCCACCACCAATAAGCCCAAATCGTGAAAGCTGACGGTTTTACCCAATAATTTATGGGTACCTACCACAATATCTACCGCGCCGCTTTTCAGACCTTCTACTGTCTCTTTTTGCTGCTTCGGCGTGCTGAACCGGCTCAACATTTCCACCCGCACACCGTAAGGATGAAACCGTTCCATAAAGGTATTGTAATGCTGCTGAGCCAATACAGTCGTCGGCACCAGCACCGCTACCTGCTTGCCATCATTTACCGCTTTGAACGCAGCACGAATAGCCACCTCTGTTTTGCCATAGCCTACGTCGCCGCAGATTAAACGGTCCATAACAGTGGTAGACATCATATCCCGCTTTACATCTTCAATGGCTCTCAACTGGTCTTCCGTTTCCACATAAGGAAAGGCGTCTTCAAATTCCTTTTGCCACTGATCGTCCGGTGAGAAAGCAAAGCCCTCCTGGCTTTTGCGGCGGGCGTAAATTTCCAGCAGCCCTTCCGCCAGTTTTTCTACAGAAGCTCTCACTTTGTTTTTTGTGCGCTGCCATTCATTGCCGCCCAGCTTGTTGACCTTGGGCGCAACCCCTTCGTTGACTGTATATTTTTGCAGCAAGTCAAACTGCTCCACCGGAATATACAGCTTGCCGTCGTCAGAATATTTGATGATGAGATAGTCTCGCTCTACATCCTGCACTTTTAAGCGCTCAATGCCCATATAGCGGCCAATGCCGTGGTTCATATGCACCACATAGTCGCCAATTTTTAAATCGTCCAGCTGTGAAATTTTTTGTCCGTCTTCCTGGAAAAACTTTTTATTCACCCGTTTTTTCTGCTGCTGAAACACTTCTGTTTCACTAATCAGCACCAAACGGCTTTGTGGGAAACGGGCGCCATGGCTGATATTGCCATAGGCCAGATAAATTTGTCCCGAATCGGCCTGATAGCGGTCGGCAATCCAACTGCAAAGAATATCATAATCGCCCAGCATTTGCTGTAGCCGCAAGGCTTTTGCCGCCGAGGTTAATAAAATGAGAATTTTATACTGCTGTTTCTGCCAGGTTTGCAGTTCCTCCACCAGCATTTGCGGATTGCTGAAAAATGACGGGATATTCTGGCAATCCAGCGCCATACGGGAGCTATATTGCTGAAACACTGATTGTTTGGGCAGTAAGGAAAAGCACAAATGCCGCTGTTCTTCCGTTAAACGCACCAAATCGTCCAGTTCATAAAAATATTGGGCCTGCCCCGGCAGAACACTGCCTTTCAGTAATAATTCGCTGAAGGTCTGCCGCCGTTCCTTTTCCAAGTACTCCTGGGCTTCCTGAATGCGGTTCGCTTCATCCAGCACCACAAATAAATCATGGCCCATATAATCCAGCAGGCTGGCGCTTTCGGGATAGAAAAAGGTCTGGTACTGCTCCAAGCCGGTAAAGTATAAACCCTGCTGCAATTTTTCCAGCAGCTCGCCTACTTTGCCTTGCAGCCGTTCCACCGGTTCCCGGTCTTTTCGTTTGGATAGCTGTTCTATTTGCTGACTGTACTGCTGCCGAATTTGCTGCGTTCCCGTTTCTTTACACGGCGGCATCAGGAAAAATTCCCGGCCAGGCACCACCCAAGCCGATTTTGCTTTTTCTACTGAACATTGGGTTGCTGTTTCAAAAAAACGAATAGAATCGACTTCATCATCAAAAAATTCTAAACGCAATGGGTTTTTATAGTTGGCCGAATAAATATCAAAAATACCGCCCCGCACAGAAAATTGGCCGGGCCGTTCCACCTGCTCCGTATGCTCATAACCAAACTCCACCAAATGGGCCTTCAATTGATTTTGCTCCAACTGCTGTCCAACCGCTAGCTGCAATAGCCCCTGCCGGAAATCGCCCACTGGCAGCAGTTTTTTGCTGAGTCCTTCGATGGTGGTAACCACAGCAAACTTTCTATCCCGCTCCAACAATAGATGAGATAAAACCTCCAGCCGTTTTTGCTCCAACTCGCCGCTCTGCGCGATAACTTCATAAGGAATCATTTCCAGCGCCGGAAAATACAGAGTTTCATAATCGGGCAGCAGTTGCACCAAGTCTTCCCACAACTCCTTGGCCCGCTTTTGCGTATCGCAGATTGCCAACAAATTGCCCGCTTGCTGCTGTGCCAAAGCCGCTGTAACCAACATGCGCTGCCCTTCATATAAACCATAAACTACCGCTTCGCCAGTGGCCAGCACCTTGTCCCGCACCTTGCCGATTTCTCCGTCCTGCTGTAAAAAATCCAGCAAATTCGTCTTTTTGCCTTCCATAAACCTATTTCACCTCTTCTTAACCATATCGACAAAATCAGTCGCTACAAAATCAATCGTTATCATATTCAAACTCACACTTTTTTAAAACGATATCGGAGTCTAAAAACATTCCCAAAATCAAAAATGTTTCACGTGAAACAATGGCAAACGCCAATCATAATCTTGCCCAATATAGGCTCTATTGATTTAAGTGTTGAAAAAATCAGCGGGCTTTCGAATTATAGCGGTTCATAGCTGGCCCTATGCCCTCTTCCAACCATGTCTTCACTGCACCGATAGCTGTCTGCACCGCTTCATCAATCGCTTTCTTGTTTTCACCATGAAACGGCGTTAAGACATAATCTTTCGTATCATAAGTTCCACGACCTATGCCGATTTTCAAACGGTCAAAATCATTGGAATTTAGGTGGGCAATGATATTTTTGATACCGTTGTGGCCACCGGCGCCGCCGCCCTGCTTAAAACGCAACTGTCCTGGCGGCAAATCCAAATCATCATGAATTACCAATAAATCATCAATACGATCATTGTAATAGTGCAGCAGCTCCATCACAGCCTGTCCGCTGAGATTCATGAAGGTCTGCGGCTTCACCAGCAAAATTTTCTGTCCATCCCAGTTGGCTGTCTGGGTTAGGGCCTGACATTGTTTTTTTTCAACAGCCACATTTAATTCATCGGCAATCGCATCAATGACCATAAATCCTACATTATGTTTGGTCTGCGCATATTCCTTGCCTGGATTGCCCAGGCCGATAATCATTTTCATAGCAAAGTAGTCTCCTCATCTTTTTTCATTTTATGTAAAAACTTGCAAATCATTTCTAAGCGCCGGCAAAAAATTGCAACACAGCAAAGCCGAGGAATTCCAAGCAAGAATTCTTCGACTAAGTTTTCATTCATGTAAACGTGATATATGGGGAATAAAAAATTACCGTCATAGACATTATCAAAACGGTCTTTGTTTGCCAATGTGCTTTATTATAAATTCGCCATTCTAAATGATATTCCTTCATTTTGCTCCAAACTTTTGCCAAACAACAACAGGGCCACCGCATAGCCTGGTATGCGACGGCCCTTTTTTATGCTGTTTTTTTAGACAGAAAATAAATCTTCTGTCGTTTCACTTACATTCAGAGTGTTCAGGCAATTTTATTCAAACAGTTCGCTGACCGAGTTGTCCAAATGAATGCGCAAAATTGCTTCCCCAATGATTGGCGCCACAGATAACACTTTGATTTTATCGCTTTTCTTGTCACCCATTGGAATGGTGTTGGTGGTAACCAGTTCCTGAATTGGAGAGTTTTCAATGCGTTCTAAAGCTGGGCCGGACAACACCGCATGGGTGCAGCAAGCGTCAACACATTTCGCGCCTCTTTCCATCAGTGCCTTCGCGCCGCCTGTGATGGTACCGGCGGTATCAATCATGTCATCCACCAAAATAACTTCTTTGCCTTCAATGTCGCCAATAATATTCATAACTTCCGATACATTTGGTTTTGGTCTTCTCTTATCAATAATAGCCAATGGCACGCCAATCTGAGCTGCCAGATTTCTGGCTCTGGCGACGCCGCCCATATCTGGAGATACAACCACCAGATTTTCGGTATCTTTATGTTTATAATATTCAGCCAGGATTGGCAGACCAAACAGGTTGTCTACTGGAATATCAAAGAAGCCCTGAATTTGCTGCGCATGTAAATCCATTGCCAATACGCGGCGAGCGCCGGCTTTTGTAATCAGGTTGGCCACCAATTTTGCAGTGATTGGTTCACGGCCGCGGGATTTGCGATCCTGACGGGCATAACCATAATACGGCAGCACGGCGGTGATACGTTTGGCAGATGCACGGCGCAGAGCGTCAATCATAATCAGCAATTCCATCAGATTGTCATTCACCGGTGTGCAGGTAGGCTGAATGATATAGGCATCGCTGCCCCGTACGCTTTCATCAATAATCAGGCTGATTTCTCCGTCGCTAAAGTGCTTCACTTCAGCAGCGCCAAGTTTTACGCCTAAGTAATCAGCAATTTCCTGAGCCAGTTCCGGATTAGAATTGCCGGTGAATAATTTTAAATTTCTGAGTTCTTTCTTTGTAGTAGTCATTTGGTTGTTCTCCCCCTAACCAGTGTCTTAAACTGTACTACCTTTATAATAACCAATCTGCACCATAAACTCAACCTTTATTTGTCCATATTTCAAGAAAAAATGACAGAAAGTTAAGGACTTCTCCTTGTATAACGGCATCGTTTTCCATTGAAGAGTTTCCCGGTTTTTATAGACTTTGACAAAATTATTTTTTCCGCCAGTTTTCTTTCACGCGCAATTCGGCTCTTGTCAACGCCAACGCATTGGCCGCTACATCACGGGTAATGGTAGAGCCTGCGCCGATAAAAGCGTTTGCTTCCACTGTGACCGGCGCAACTAAATTGGTATTGCTGCCGATAAAAGCGCCGTCCTCAATGGTTGTCTGATATTTATGAACGCCGTCATAATTACAGGTAATGGTACCGCAGCCAATATTGACGCCGCTGCCCACAACCGAATCGCCCACATAAGAAAGATGGGGGATTTTGCTGCCCTGACCGACCTGCGATTTTTTGACTTCTACAAAATCTCCGATTTTTACATTGTCGGCTAATACCGTACCGGGGCGCAAATAGGCCATCGGGCCAATCTTGCAGCCATTGCCTACCACACTTTCCACAATGACCGTGCTCTGAATATCGTTGCCATTGCCGATGGTGCTGTCCACAAAGCGACAATTCATACCAATGACATTATCACTGCCGATAATTGTTTTCCCTTCCAGCACAACATTGGGATAGATAATCGTGTCATTGCCAATGACCACATCGGCGCCAATATAAGTAGCCTCTGGAGCCAACAGGGTAACACCGGCCAGCATGACTTCCTGACATTTCCGCTGCCGCAAAATTTGTTCGGCCTGCGCTAGCTGCACCCGATTGTTCACGCCTAAGCTTTCATTAAAGTCGGTCAGTACAAAACCGCCCACTGGCAGTTGATGCTGATTGGCAATTTTAATTAGGTCGGTAAGATAATATTCTTTTTGTGCATTGTTGGTATCTAACGCAGATAAATATTGCAGCAAAAATTTCTGGTCGAAACAGTAGGTGCCGGTATTAATTTCCGAAATCAATTTTTCTTCCTCACTGGCGTCTTTTTGTTCCACAATAGCGGCTATTTGCTGTCCGTTACGCACAATCCGGCCATAACCGGCAGGATTTTCCGCATGGGCTGTCAATAAAGTAACGGCATTGCCTTCTGCCTGATGCTGCGCAATCAGTTGCGAAATAGTTTGCGGCCGCAAAAGCGGCGTATCACCGCAGATTACCAGCACACAATCATTATCAGCAGCCAAAGCAGGAGCTGCCTGCATCACAGCATGACCGGTTCCTAATTGTTCTGTCTGATAAACAATCTGAGCCTGTCCTTCCACCACCTGCTCCACCTGTTCTCCGCCGTGCCCTAACACGGCAATTTTATCGGCTACGCCGGCTTCGCTCAGGCAATCTATCACCCATTGCACCATAGGCTTTCCCAGCGCTTTATGTAATACTTTCGGTAATTTGGATTTCATACGGGTTCCCTGGCCGGCTGCCAAAATAACTGCTGTTGTTCTCATAAAAATTCTTCTCCTTTTTATTTTTCTAAAAAATTGCCTTTCTTGTTATCCATTTTTAGTTGCTTTAAACCATTTTGTTACACCTTTTGACTGCAATGCAGCAAAGATATTGCCTATAGTTTACCATATTTTTTCATGGGAAACAATACGGCGGCGCTTTGTCAAATAAATTAATTGCAGCAGGCTTTTTCCCTACGATTGCGCAAACTAGCTCTGTTAAGCATTTTCTTCAGAATGCTCCGAATTGTCTTGCAACTTATTGTTACAATAGAACTACGCATGGAAGGAATAAGAGATACTAATGTGTTGTATAATGTTGGTTTCCTAGCTATAATAAAAGCAGTTAAAAGTTGAAGTGAAAACTTCAATCAAAAAAATACACTTTATTTAAATTAAAAAAGAAAGGATGATTTTCCACCATGACACAACCAATTCAATGTTGTTACTCTCCGCATGAAGAGCACATTATGGCTGCTGCTGACGGAGACACCAGCTACAAAAAAGGCAGAGAAAGAATTTACAAAATTTTAGACCGTAACCAGAACTTAAAACCAGTTATTGATGCTGAACGTGCAAAATACTTCACAGAATCCATGGCTCAGACCGAAGGTGAACACCTGACTCTGAGATGGGCAAAAGCTCTGATGAACATCGCAAAAAACATCACCGTTTATGTAGAAGAAGACAGCTTACTGGCCGGTCGTATTGGCTGCCAGGGTCGTTATGGTATTCTGTATCCTGAACTGGATGGCGATATCTTCGAAGAAGCTATCAAATTATTGCCAACCCGTGTTACTTCTCCATTTAACATGACGCAGGAAACAGTTGACACAATTCTGAATGACATCGCTCCATACTGGGACGCTAAAACAGGCAGAGGTAAAACATTCTTTAACGATTTATATGATGCACTGCCAGAAGATACTCTGAAAGTAACCTATGAACCAGAATTCAAATCTACTTCCAGATTTATCGTAAATGAAACCGCTTCTTTCCGTTCCTCCAACCAGTGGGTACCAGACTATGAAAAAGTTCTGAAAAGAGGTTTCAAAGGTCTGAAAGAAGAAGCTCAGGCTAAATTAGATGCTCTGGATCCATTTGATCCACTGGACAACGTAAATCAGAAACCATTCTATGAAGCAATCGTAATTCTGTGCGATGCTATCGTACTGTGGGCTAACCGTTACGCTGACCTGTATGAAAAAGAAGCTGAAAAATGCACCGATCCTGTACGGAAACAGGAAATGGTAGACATTGCAGCTCGTTGCCGTTGGGTACCAGAAAACCCAGCTCGTGACTTCCGTGAAGCTGTACAGTCTCAGTGGTTTACCCAGATGTTCTCCCGTCTGGAACAGAAAACTGGTACAATCGTATCCAACGGTCGTATGGACCAGTATCTGTACCCATACTACAAAGCTGACAAAGAAGCTGGTAAACTGACAGACGAACAGGCTATGGAAATGCTGGAATGCATGTGGGTTGCTATGGCTCAGTTCATCGACCTGTATATGTCCGTAACCGGTGGTGCATTCAACGAAGGTTATGCACACTGGGAAGCTGTTACCATCGGTGGCCAGACTCCAGATGGTCAGGATGCTACCAATGAACTGACCTATCTGTTCTTAAAATCCAAACAGGAATTCCCACTGCACTATCCAGACTTAGCTGCACGTGTTCATGCTCGTTCTCCACAGAGATATATCGAAGAATGCGCTAAAACAATCAAAGAAGGTTCCGGTTTCCCGAAACTGTTAAATGACGAAGAAATCGTTCTGCAGTTAGTATCTAACGGTGCTAAAATTGAAGAAGCTTACGACTACGCTGTATCTGGTTGCGCAGAAGCCAGAATGCCGAACCGCGACACCTTTACCTCCGGTGGTGTATACATCAACTTTGCATCCGCTATCGAAATGGTAATGTACAATGGTCGTACCTATAAAACTGGGGATGAATTACTGGGTCTGGAAACAGGCGAAGTTGAAACCTTCAAAACTTGGGATGATGTATGGAATGCATACGTTGCTCAGGCTAGAAACCTGTTAAGACACGCTTTCATTCAGCAGAAAAATATCGACAGACTGCGTGAAAAACACTTTGCAGCTCCTCTGTTATCCGCTATGCATGACCTGTGCATGGAACAGGGTCTGGACCTGCATACTGAATTTATCCCAGGTGGCGTTGACATCGGGTACTTTGAATCCATGGGCTTCGGTACTGTAGTTGACTCCCTGGCTGCTATCAAAAAATTAGTATTTGACGAAAAAGTTACCACTTTGGTTGAAATCAGAGAAGCTATGAAAGCAAACTTCGAAGGTTACGAAGTATTGAGACAGCGTTTACTGAACGCTCCTAAATATGGTAACAACGATCCATACGCTGATGAAATCGGTAAAGCTTGCGACTTAGTATGCTCCGAATTCACCGACAAATATTCTAAATCTTTGGGTATTGAATACTGCCTGCGTTATGTACCATTTACATCTCACGTACCATTCGGTAAAGTTGTAGGTGCTACACCTAACGGTCGTGTTGCTTACTTCCCACTGTCTGATGGTTCTTCCGCTTCCCATGGTTGCGATACCAATGGTCCAACAGCAGTTCTGTTAAGTAACTATCATACCAAAAACCCAGGCTTCCATGACAGAGCAGCTCGTCTGTTGAACATCAAATTTGACCCAAGCACCGTTGCTGGCGAAGATGGCACCAAGAAACTGGCTTCCTTCATCAGAACCTGGTGTGACCTGAAACTGTGGCATGTACAGTTCAACGTAATCAACAAAGAAACTCTGATTGCTGCTCAGCAGAACCCAGATCGTTACAGAGGCTTAATCGTTCGTATCGCTGGTTACAGTGCATACTTCTGCGATCTGTCTCCGTCCTTACAGGATGACCTGATTGCTCGTACACAGCAGACAACAATCTAATTGCTGTATAGCTTCATTTAAAAATTAAAAATAATCTGGATGGGCGGGTCAAAAACCCGCCCATTTTAGAGTTCACTGTAAAATTTCTGAAATAGAAATGCACATACTGTTTCGTTGACACAAGATGGCTGCTAACTAACAGGTTTGGCCGCAGCCATATTTTTCTCTTGTTTTGTTCCTTGATTTCCGGTACAATAGACACAGGAATTTACGTGACAACAATCAAATTTTATAACGTTTCAACTTTGAGGAGGTGCATCCATGGAAGGTTGCGTATTTAACGTACAGAAATATTCTGTACATGACGGTCCAGGTATTCGTACCATCGTATTCCTGAAGGGCTGTCCACTACACTGTAAATGGTGCTGTAACCCTGAGTCCCAGTTGGCTCATCCACAAATTGCCTACAATCCAGAAAAATGTATCGGCGACGTTTGCATGCTCTGTGCAAATGTATGTCCGCAGAAAAACATGTCTTTATTGGATACAAACAAAGTCTGGATTAACCAGGATAATTGCATTCATTGCTTGGCCTGTGCCAAAGCATGTCCGGCAAAAGCCATCAGCCTGTACGGTGAATATCAAACACCGGAACATTTCATCAATCAGGTTGAAGAAGATGCAATTTTCTATTCCCGTTCCGAAGGCGGTCTGACTTTAAGCGGCGGGGAACCTACCATGCAAACAGAATTTGCCGTTGAATTGCTGAAGGATGCCAAAAGCCGCGGCATCACCACTGCTATCGAAACTTGCGGCGCCATTCCCTGGGAAAGATGTCACGAAGTTTATGATTATTTAGACTTTATCCATTTCGACATCAAACATCTCAATTCGGAAAAACATAAAGAATGGACTGGTCAGGGCAATGAAGTAATTTTGGACACCTTCCGCAAAATGCGGGAAGCCCATCCAAATACACCTTGTATAGCAAGAACACCAATCATTCCTGGCTTTAACGATACAGAAGAAGACATTATCGCCATCCGTGATTTTGTGAAACAGTTCCCCAATACCACTTACGAAGTGCTGCGGTATCATCGGTATGGTACCACCAAATATAACTTCATTGGTCGGGAATATCCATTAGGTACAGAAGACTTAGACGCAGATTGGTTTAATCACTTAAAAGAACTCAGTTTACAGTAGCCTGTCGCCTGACACAATCTGTCTATCGTGTAATTTGCTAAAATATCAATCAGGAAGGTTTTTTTAGAATGGATAATTTCTCAATTCAAACAAAAATTTATTTTGGTGATGATGTACTGGATCATCTGGGCGAATTAAACTGTCAACGTGCCATGATTGTGACAGACCCGTTCATTGTGACCAACGGCTTGTTGGATATGATCATTCATCCCTTGGAAACTGCAAAAATTGAATTTAAAGTTTTCAGTGATGTTGTGCCTGACCCACCAATCACAAAAATTGTGCTGGGTGTGAAAGAGTTACTGAACTACAAACCGGAAGTTTTGATTGCAGTGGGCGGCGGCTCTGCTATCGACTCGTCCAAAGCCATTCGGGAATTTGCTATGACAACGGAAAACTATCCGCGAATTCCGCTGATTGCGATTCCTACCACAAGCGGTACCGGCTCGGAAGTTACCTCTTTCGCAGTCATCACCGACCCGGAAAAGCATGTAAAATATCCGTTAATTTCCGATAGTTTGCTGCCCGATGAAGCCATTTTAGATGCGGAGCTGGTGCGCAGCGTACCGCCTCAGGTAACGGCTGATACTGGTATGGACGTATTTACCCATGCTTTGGAAGCTTTCGTCAGCGTCAATGAAAATGAATTTTCTTCTGCGCTGGCTGAAAAAGCAATTCAAATTGTCGGTTCTTATCTACTGCGCGCTTATTACGACGGCAACGATATGGACGCCAGAAAGAAAATGCATTCGGCATCCTGCTTAGCCGGTTTGGCCTTCAACTCTGCCGGTCTAGGATTAAACCATGGTATGGCACACGCTTTAGGCGCTACTTTCCATATTCCCCATGGACGGGCCAACGCTTTGCTGCTGCCCCATGTCATCCAGTTTAACGCTAACATTAACGAGCACAGCAAAAGTCAACGTTCCTACCCACATGTAGTAGAACGCTACTCTACCATCGCCAGAAATTTGGGCTTAAACAGCTACAATGAAATCATGACGGTGCGTTCTTTGGCCAACTGGGTACAATTTATGCTGAAAGAACTGGATATGCCGTTATCCATTTCTCAAATCGGAACCATTTCCAAAGAAGATTATTTCGCAGCAATTCCCCATATGGCTGACGAAGCCTTAGCCGATAGCTGCACCAAAAATAATCCGCGCAAAGTAACCCGTGCCAACGTAGTAGAATTGTATAAGCAGTTGTGGTATTAAAATATTGCAATAAAAAGTTTTCGCCTCAGGCTATATGGGCTTGAGGCGATTTTTTATGATATCTGTCAACGTTTGCTGCGGCTTTCACAACCCCAATAATCACGAAATTGAAGAATCTGTCATTCCTGCCGCTTCAACCGCTGTGTTCACGTCACGTTACTCCCCATCCTCCAAGATAAGCAATTCCGTTCCTTCAACATGTAACGCTCTGCAGAGTTTCATGTAGGTTGTTACAGAAATATTGACGTCCTGTCTGCACAAAGTGCCGGCATAGCGCTCCGAAATGTCTAACAAGCTTGCCAAATTTTCCTGCGTTAAATTCAGTTGGGCCAGCAGCGCCCGAAGCTTTTTGTGATTTAACATCGCCTTCATCTCGCTCACCTCCTTTCATGCTTTCAACATAAAAGGAAGTGGCTTTCTAATGGGAAGACGCGGCATCCATCACCCCCAAAGCGCCCGTTTTTTCAGCCAATGCAAAAAGCGCCAGCCTGTTAAGCTGACGCTTTTTGCATACCACGCATTGTAACGTTCCTCTTCGCAAAAACAAACAGTACACGTTACCTATGCTTTTCCCGTAACTAGCCGACAGCCCGTTACCGTCTTGTCAGTTTTTCTGCATTTGCAGGGAATTTTGGCTGATATGCTGGCCCATAGCAAGGCAGTTGGGCGGATAACTGACCAGCTACTAATGCTAATGTACAAAACGCGGTCGCCAGGCGAGCAAATACTTTACTGTGTTTCATAATTCATCGTTCCCTTCTCCTGAAATTTTGCCAGCAGTAACAATGCTGTTGATGCAAAACAAGCCAATGCTGCGCTGAACACGATATCCAATTGCCCTAAGAATGTTGCGCAGAGCATTAACAGCCCTAATATGGCAAGAAGCATATAGCACTTTTTTTGGGCTGTTGCTTTCTCTAGACTGTTCAATCTACGGTTTGGATGATCTTGTATACCAAAATGATGCACAGACCAGCCTGCAAGCAATAAGCTGAAACCACTGAAAAACAGTTTCCCTTGTTCTGTAATATCCGGATATATCATTAAATTTACCGCAACGGTAAATAACAAGAGACCAAATAATAAACAACTCCACATATTAGGGGCATGCCAGCCGCCCATATAACTGCGTAAGAATAAAAATATAGCAGTAAAAATGATTGGTAACAGAAAACAGTGATAATGTATCATCACTAGAAAACAAATTAAATAATACAGTACATTCATGAGCAATATGGCAAAACAATATTCATATACTTCTCGATCCCCCTCTTGTATAATATCCTGTCGAATCAAGAAGTCACATAATATCGAAAGCGCTCTTTCCATCTGCTGTCCTCCCTAGAATTCTTCTGCAAGCGCAATATTTTTTAAAACTACAGTTAAAGTAAAAATATGATTTTTATAATCGACAAAAGAATCTCCTTCATAACTGTGCGCTAAAGTTTGAATGCTTTCCAGCCCTAAGCCATGCAACATTTTTTCTTTTTTCGTAGTTACCAACTTCCCATCCACCATAACTGGAGCCGCAGCGGCGCTGTTGCTGATACTGATTTTTAGGAATTCTTCTTTCAGTTCTGCTCTGACAGCTAAAAAAGGCGACAAATCCTTTACCTGGCTGGCTGCTTCTATAGCATTATCCAAACCATTGGACAGAATTACCGACAAATCTGTCATGTTGATACGCAACTTTTGCTGTACATTCCAAAAGAGCTGTGTGCGGATATGATGTTCTTGGGCAATTTGAAATTTATAGGTCAGCACCGAATTTAATAAAGGATACCCCGTATCAAACAACTGGTTTTGGGCAATCTCCAACTTTCTTTTTTGTAATTCGCTCATGGCAGTCTCAATTTGTCCTTGCTGCAATAAATGATAAACCACAGACAAATACCGATCCATATCATGGGACAGCTTGCGAATTTCCCGATAACTATGCTCCATATAGGCTTGCTCCGCTCTCTGCCTGTTCAAATAAAAATTGATAAACTGCAGCCGCGTCTTGGCTTCCTCGCCGTTAGCTAACTGGTAAAAAAGATAATAAAGCGCAGCGTTCACGCAAATACAGAGTAAGATGGTTAGGCAGCCTATTGGGAAAAAAACAGTTCGGTCCAACACCATCAGCAAGTATTCCACAAAGGAAGCCAAAAAGAGAGAAGCCGCCGAAAACATCAGCAACATCAAAACATATTTCACTCTTAGCTGGGCAAATATCACCTGCCTTTTGTGGCTAACAAAAAACAGCGCAATTAAAATCCCTAATGTACCTAGTTTCACAAAAATATTACTTGCTAAGTAAAAACTCTCTAATGATATACTATTTAAAGGTTGCAAAGAAAACGTTACACCAATCTCCAATAAAATTAAAATAATCTGAAAGACAGAGACTGAAAAAATACGAGCCCAAACGTCGCCTCGGAACCCTTGTGCAACCAGCCAACTGCACAGAACAAACAACACGGGCCGCACATAAATATTCTCAATATAACTGGAAAAAAGAAAGAACAATACAGGGATTCCAATATGGCAGGCCATACGCCATGATTTCCTGCAATCATCATCATCAAAGAAAATCCATAGAAAAACATATAGCGCAAAATATTCAATCAACGCACTAAATATATTTATGATTGTATATTCCATTTATCAATTCCCTTCTTGCGCAACCAAATATCGTAAATGCTGTTGTTTGGCTTCTTCCAAATATTTTTTCCCAATCGTCAATTTTCCGACTCTATTATTTAAGCGTATCGAAACGCCTTGTTTTTCCACATCTATCACATAACCCAAATTGACCAGGCAACCCTTTGCAATTTGACAAAATCCAAAACTCTTCAGATCCTCCAATACCGCTGCCAAAGAGGAAGCTGCGCCAAAATATTCGCTTTCTTTCGTATCGTAATAAATAATTTTGCGCTGTAAGCTTTTTATGCAAACAATTCTCTGCAACGGAACCTGCCAAAGCCTTCCCTGCTTATCCCATAAATCACATACCTGTTGCAATTTGCGGTATTGCTCACAGCAAGCAGAAAATACCTGCGCAAACACTTCTGGATAGATTGGTTTCAATAAAAACTGAAATACTGCCACCTGATAAGACTGCGTTATATAGCAAGAATGGGAAGAAATTAACACAATAAGCGGTATCCGCTGTAAATTATGATATCTATTGAAATACTCCAAACTGTTTTCTTGTCCAACTTCAATATCTAAGAAAATCAAATCCAACGATTGCGTGGTACATAATAACTCCTCTAATGTAGAGAAAATAAAAATGTTGATAGGAATTTGAACATTTTGTGTTTTTATCAATTGAAGAATTGCCGCTCGACACGCCTGGTCGTCATCACAAATGCCCACATCCATAAAAAAAACCTCCCTACACAGTTTTGTCTAGCATACACAAAAATGCATAGGAAAGTCAAATAAAATGTTCCCAACAAGAAAAAATCGTTCCCAACAGGAAAATACCTGCCGTTATAAACAAATATGCTTTAAATATGCGGTATATACGGAATGATACAAGCTTTCCCCCACTGGCACTGTCTCTGGTTGACCATTTAAGAATTTTACGATAATACCTTTCCGATCCATACGCTGCACATAGTTCAGATTCACCAAATAGCTTTTGTGGCAACGTACAAATCCAGTTTCCGCCAGTGTCTGTTCTTCCTCAGCCAGGGTTCCATAGTATTGACGCTTGTTTCCATTGGCCAGAAAAGCGGTTAAAATACGTTTCTGGGCAGCGATATATACCACTTGGCTTTTTACAATCGCCATCGGTTCGCCCTCACAGCGCCGGACATAATAAGCATGCTTCGCCTGATAACGGCGCCACACCTGCTCCATCACCTGTGTAAATACATCATGCTGCAAGGGTTTTACTAAAAACTGTACTGCATCTACCTTATAGGTATCAGTCACATAATAAGGATAACTGGAAACAAAAATAATCAAAGTTTCGGGCTGCTGGCGATTCACCTCTTCCGCAACGGAAATCCCCAATTCTCCCGCAAGCTCAATGTCCAAAAACAGCAAATCTATCGGTTGCTGCTGCCACAACTCTTTACTGGTATGCACAATATCTATTTTTGGTAAAATCATATGATGCTGTGAAAAATACGCTTCCAAAAAGTGTTTGGTTTTCTGCGCATCCTGTTCCAAATCATCGCAAACTACAATATGCAACGATACTCCTCCTTGTATAAAACAACTGCTTCTTTAGTCCTTTGTATTTTGCTTATAATTTTTCTTTAACTGTTCTACAAGACATTCTACCATATTCTTAATAATATCTAGCTCTACTGGCTCACAGCCGTTCAACTTTTCCATAATCTCGCCTTGATATAATTTGGCGCTGCTTGTCAGGGAACCGCATAATAATTCATCAGAAGATACCCCTAATGCATTGGCAATTTGAATCAGGGAACTTAATTTGACTTTTGTTTTATTATTTTCGATTCTATTAATTGTGGGCGTTTCTAAACAAGATTTATAGGCCAACCCCTCTTGTGTCAGTCCAGCAGCTTCTCGTTTCTCTTTAATCCGTTTTCCAATATCGGCCCAATTGATTTCATCCGCTTTGCGCTGCAAAATAAATCCCGCCTTTATCTTTAATAAAAGTATAGCTTTATTTTAAAGAAAAGGCCATCTTTTTATAATGCGTTATGGATTAAAATATAATCTATACTGCATTTTTTTGAATTAATTTTTAACTTATAAATTACATTATAAGTTTTTCGACAGAATTTTTCCTGTTGGGAACATTTTTTTTGCAAAAAGCTTTCCAATCTGATAAGGTAAAACCACAGAAAGCTTTCTGAAAAACCACTAGGCCAAGTGAGAAATAATAAACATATATCTAATTTATTGAAGGCTACTAATTATGAATAATTTTATAAAAAAAGTAACTGCAGTTCTTGCAACAACAGCCATAACCTTTTCCCTCGGCTTACCAGCTTTCGCAGCAGAGATAAATGAGCCAACAATGTCTGTGGAAGCAATGCAGATTCAAAATATGTCTGATGAAGAGTTTGATGCATTTGTTGTCAGAACTGTAAATGACAAAATAGACGCAGGAAAATCAGAAGCAGAAATCCAAGCATATTTTGCGCAATTAGGTCTTGAATTTGACGCCCATATTGATGACATAAGTAATTACTCGATCTCTCCTGATAGAGGTTTGACTCCATCCATTTTTGCTATGAAAAGAGGAAATGAAAAATTCCACCGCGTATATGCCCAAGCTAAATTCAACGAAAAAGAACTAAGACCTGCGATTGAAGATATTATGAGTCTTGAATGGGATACCAGTAAGGTTACCTATGATGGCTGCACCGCTGGTGATTTTACAAGTAAGCGAGGAGAAAGTAATCCTAATGCGGGAATAATTTTCTTTAATGTTAATGATTCTTCTATGGGAGTAAATGATATTGCATACGGCGTAGCACATTTAATTTTAAATTCAGGTGCTAAAAATATTCATGTACAAACTACCTATATTCATACCTACAACACAACAGATGTAACATGGAGTGGTGGGATTGAAATCAAATATGATAAGGCATTACAAGCGGGCGGTTCTTTTTCCTTATCAGGTTCAAACCAAGGACACAGTATATCTTTTTGGGAAGATAATCATTTAAACTATACTAATTAATCTCTATTTTTGCTAATACACAAACTGCTGTTTTAGATACTTTTTCTAATTTCGTCCTCAGAAAACTATCTTAAAACAGCAGTATTTTTTAAGAAAGACTAACTATTAAAAGTCAAGTCCTAAAATGAAATTTTTTGAATGAATTG
>CABQBF010000015.1 GCA_902462325.1 uncultured Peptococcaceae bacterium | reverse complement strand
GGCGCCGGCGTTCATCACTACAGCGCCGCCGATGGTGCCGGGAATGCCTGCGGCAAATTCCAAGCCGGACAAATTATGCTCCGCCGCTTTTCTGGCCAAAAACGGCAGCGGCACACCGGCCTCGGCAATGATAGTTTGACCTGTAATCTGCAATCCGCGCAGACTGCCGCCCAGCTTAATCACCGTTCCAGCCAAACCGTCATCGGCAACCAGCAAATTGGACCCGCTGCCGATGACATAAAAAGGCTTCCGACTTGCTTTGGCTTCCTGCAATGCCTGCCGCAGTTCTTCTGTCGATTCTGGCTGCACCAGCAATTCGACCGGACCGCCAATTCTCCACGTTGTATGATTGCGCATAGGTTCATTTTCTTTTATTTTCATCAAAATCACCTGTGAGTTTTCTGATTTAGCATTGCTTATGTTTTAAATCTTCTACCAACTGCATAGAATTTTGCCAGATGTTGCCCGCGCCCATCATAAGCACCAAATCGCCGGGCTTTACAAACTCCAGCAAAAAGGCATTGAGTTTTTCCCGATGAACCATCTGAGCCGACTGCTGCATACAATCAAGAATAACCTGACTCTCAGCCCCTTCCGACAAATCCTCGCCGGCGGCATAAACGTCAGTTAAAATCACTTCATCAGCCAAATGAAAGCTTTCGGCAAATTTATCGGCCAAAAATTTGGTACGGCTGTAACGGTGGGGTTGAAAAACTGCCACCAAACGGCCTTGATGTACCCCTCTAGCCGCCTGAATGGTAGCGGCAATCTCCGTTGGATGATGGGCATAATCGTCGATGACCTGAATATCCTGCACTCTGCCCAGCAGTTGAAATCTGCGCCGCGCACCGCCAAACTGCGCCAAACCGGCAACAATGTCTGTGAAAGACAGGCCCAATTCTAATCCGGCTGCAATGGCGGCCAAACCATTGCTGATGTTATGTTTTCCCGGTACCTGCAACTGCAGCGTACCCAACAATTGACCTTGCCGGTAAACCTCTACCGTGTTTTTATCCTGCTCATAACGCCAGTTGCGGCCCTGTATCTGCGCATCATCGGCAAACCCGTAGCTGATAATTTTTCCCGGCGCCAACGCTGCCATATTGCGGGTTTCAGCACAGTCAAAATTCAAAACAGCCACACCAGCTTCGCCTGTTTTCTGGACAAAAGCAATGAAGGCATTGCGAATTTCTTCTAAATTTTTATAATGGTCCAGATGGTCTTCCTCCACATTGGTAATCACTGCCATCCAGGGCAGCAAATTGAGAAAGGAGCCGTCGCTTTCGTCGGCTTCTGCCACTAAAATATCACTCTTACCGCTTTTGGCATTGCTGCCAATCTGACTGATTTCACCGCCTACCACAATGGTAGGGTCCTGACCAGCCAGCTCCAGCATCAGCGCAATCATGGAAGATGTTGTCGTTTTCCCATGAGCGCCGGCCACACAAATGGCCCTTTTATCTTCCATCAATATGGCCAGCATCTGGGAACGATGCAAAATTTCAATACCCAGTTCTTTGGCCCGCACCAACTCTGGATTGTTGTCGCGAATGGCACTGGAGCGCACCACAGCATCAATATCAGCGGTGATGTTTTCCGCTTTTTGTCCTATATAAATCACGGCGCCTTTCTTCTGCAGCCGTTCGGTTACGTTTGACACTTTAATATCAGAACCGGAAATCTGATACCCAAAATCCAACAGGATTTCCGCAATTCCGCTCATCCCGATTCCGCCAATTCCCATAAAATAAATATGCTTCTGCTCTAGATTCCGCAAGGCAAATCCCCCCTAAGTTCCTAACAATATTGTTCCACCAGCCGAATAATTTGCGCCAAAGCGTCCCGCTTTCCGGCCTTTTGGGCACATTCCGCCATTTGTGCCCTTTTTTCCCGATTTTGGTACAAATCCAAAATATTCTGACTGAGCAATTTCCCCGTCAAATCCTTATCTAAAATCATCACAGCAGCCTGTTGATCCACCAGTGCTTTTGCATTGTATTCCTGATGATTTTCTGCCGCATAGGGATAGGGGATTAAAATCCCCGGCAAACCGCAAGCTGTAATTTCTGCCAAAAAAGTGGCGCCAGCGCGTCCTACGCAAAAATCAGCGGCAGCCAAGCCATATTGCATTTCATCCAAATAGGGCTTAATTTGAAGCTGCGGATAGTCCGCCAGCACAATCTTTTTTTCGCTGATGGCTTTCAAAGTATCTTCATAATCGGCAGCGCCGGTCAAATGCAAAATCTGTAAATCTTCATGCTGCAACAAATCCGGATAGGCTGCCGCCATGGCGCGGTTCAGACTTCTTGCACCGCGGCTTCCGCCGCTGACCAGCAGCGTTGTTTTATCTGCCGAAAAGCCAAAATAAGCAAGACCATCCTGCTTTTTGGTATTCAAAACCTCTTGCCGCACCGGCAAGCCTGTCACACAAATTCGTTCTTTATGTACAAAATATTTTTCGGAAGCCTGAAAATTTACCATAATTTGGTTAGCAAAACGGGCCAAAATTTTATTGGTCACGCCGGGAAAAGCATTCTGCTCATGAATCATAGCTGGAATGCCGGCCATGCGGGCCGCCAGCACTACCGGACCGCACACATAGCCGCCCGTACCGATTACCAAATCGGGCCTAAACTGCTTCACAATTTTTCGAGCTTCCAAACAGCCCCCGGCAGCTCTGCCCATGGCTTTTACCAACGCCGGACTCAGCTTGCGCGGCAATCCCTCTACCGCAATGGTCTGGAAGGGAATTCCCCGTTGCGGAACAATCCTGTTTTCCAGTCCCTTTTCTGTACCCACATATAAAATTTCACACTCTGGATGCAGATTTTTTAACCGTTCTGCAATGGCCAGGGCTGGATAAATATGTCCGCCTGTACCGCCACCCGCTAAAAGAATGCGCATACCGCCACCACCTTTTTCCGTTTTTCACAGGCTTTCGCGCCTGTTTTTCCCAAAGTTTTACGTTCACCGCTTCATATAGCGGGACATATTGAGCAAAAAGCCTACCGTTGCCAACATAAACGACAACGATGTGCCGCCATAGCTGATAAAGGGCAAGGTAATCCCCGTAACAGGAAGAGCGCCCACCGCAACGCCGATATTAATCATAGCCTGAATGCCGATAACCGCCGTCAGACCAAAGGCTGTCAGCGATTTGAATTTATCCTCTAAATGCACCGCAATATAAAAGCCGCGCCAGATAAACATGGCAAAGAGCAAAATAACAAAGGCCGCGCCTACAAAGCCTAATTCCTCGGCAATAATGGAAAAAATAAAGTCGGTATGCCGTTCCGGCAAGTATAACAGCTTTTGCCGGCTGGCGCCTAGCCCTACGCCAAACAGCCAGCCCGAACCGATGGCATACAACGATTGTACTGCCTGAAAGCCATTCCCCAAGGGGTCGGAAAAGGGATCCAGCCAAATCGTAATACGTTTCAGCCGATACGGCTTCACCGCAATCATAGCCACCACGCCAGCTAAGCCTAACCCTACAGTACAGCCCAAATAACGCCAGGGAACCTCCGCGGCAATCATCATACAAACTAAAGCGCCGGCAATGGCGATGGCCGTTCCTAAATCCTCAATCACAACCAGGCCCGGAATAATGGCCAGAACAACTAAGGTATAAACAAAACCCTTAACTGTCTGTAAATGCTGTTTTTTTAACGAGCTGAGCCACATGGCAAAAAATACGATGACCACCGGCTTGGCAATCTCCGCCGGCGCAAACCGCATGCTTTGCGTACCAAGCCATCGCTTAGAGCCATTGACTTCCACCCCAATAAAGGGCACCAAAATCAGCATGACAATGCAAGCAATCATGGCCGGCACAGCAAGCTTTTTGACAAACTCCGGACTGATATTCATCATGATGAACATAAAAACAAAACCCAGCGTCATAAACCCACACTGCCGCTTGAAAAAAAACAGCGCGTCATTATAGGTGAGCAGTGCAGCATAGGAACTGGCGCTGAGCACCATAATCAAACCAATGGCCAGCAAAATTAACGTAATAAAAAACAACAACAAATCAGCCGGACCTTTCCGTTCCATCGCATGCACCCTCTTTCATAGTTCTCATTTTACAATTTGAATTTCATTATTTCATTGCCAGAACCAGCTGTTTAAACAGCCGTCCCCGTTCTTCATAGCTATTGAACATATCCCAGCTTGCACAGGCTGGCGACAGCAGCACCAAATCTCCAGCTTCTGCCAGGCTTGCTGCAGCAACCACGGCTTCTTCAAAAGTATCTTTCTCGATATAATCGTCAAATCCTGCTTTTTCTAAGGCTTCTACAATCGCCGGTTTGGCTTGCCCCAACACCACAGCCTTTTTGACCCGTTGCTTTACAAGCTGAGCCAGTTGGGTAAAATCGCTGCCTTTGTTTTTGCCGCCTAAAATAATCACCACAGGGCGGTCATAGGCTTCCAATGCTTTGATGGTAGAATCGGGATTGGTTCCTTTCGAATCGTTAATATACAGCACATCACGCAAGGTTCGCACCGGCTCTAAGCGGTGCTCTACACCAGGGAATGTCATCAAAACTTCCCGAATGTCCGTCGGCGCTACACCGCTTAAATAAGCCAGCAAAATAGCGCCCATAGCATTTTCCAGATTATGCTTCCCTTTAATGGCAATCTCAGAAGCATCACAAATCACCAGTTCCTGACCATTTAGCCGCAGCATAACCTGTGTGCCGTCCAGGTAAACACCTTCCTCTAGTTTATGCTGCTGGCTGAAAAATATAACTTTCCCTTTGCTCTGATTTTCCAAGCCCCGCAGCGCTTCATCATCATAATTTAACACCAGATAATCCGATTCCTTCTGGTTGGCAAATATTTTTGCTTTTGCCGCCAAATATCCAGCCATATCGCCGTGGCGGTCCAGATGATCCGGCGTCAGATTGAGCATCAACGCCAGATGGGGGCAAAAGGTTTCCGTGGTTTCCAGTTGAAAGCTGCTGACCTCTGCCACAACCACATCCTGCTGCTGCAAATTTTCCACATAGCTGATGAGCGGAACGCCAATGTTGCCGCCCACAAACACCTGCCTGCCGGTTTTTTTCAGCAACTCGCCGGTCAATGTGGTGGTGGTGGTCTTGCCGTTGGTGCCTGTAATGGCTACAAAGGGTGCCTGACAATTCCGATAGGCCAATTCCAACTCGCCAATAACAGGAATTTGATGTTCCTTGGCATAAACAACAGGCGGAATGGTCAGCGGCACACCCGGACTGATGACAATAGAATCGGGCTGAATGGCGGCCACATCCGGTTGTTCGCCCCAAATAAAAGAAACTCCTAATGCTTGCAGATTGTCCACAGACTCCACTTTTTTCATATCGCTCAGCACTACCTGCTGCCCATGCTTGGCCAGAAATTCGGCCCCAGCCAGACCGCTGCGGGCAGCTCCAATTACCAATACCCGATTTTCCATTGTTCGCACCTCTTAATTTTATCTCATTTTTTCAAATTTCAGCGTTTATGATAAATTGGTCAGCGTTATACTGTAACACAATAGCGTCAATAAAACAGCAACAGCAGTCACTGCCCAGAACACACGAACAACTTTCCATTCGCTCCAGCCGCACAGCTCAAAATGATGGTGCAGCGGCGCCATTTTAAAGACACGCACTTTTTTGCGTTTATACACACTGACTTGAATAATATCCGAAACAGCCTCTGCCACATAGATAATGCCAATTAAGGGCAGCAGCAATTCGGTTTTTGTTACAATGGCCAGAGCAGCCACCGCGCCGCCCAAAGCCAAAGATCCCGTATCGCCCATGAACACCTTGGCCGGATAATGGTTAAACACCAGAAAGCCCAAGCAACTGCCCACCAGCGCAGCGCCGAAAATCACTACCGCATACTGCTGGCACAAAATGCCAATGAGCGTATACCCCAACGCTACAATCATGGTTACACCAGAAGCTAAGCCGTCCAACCCATCGGTTAAATTGACCGCATTGGTGGTGCCTACAATCAGAAAAATTAAAAACGGAATGTAGAGCCAGCCCAAATCGACGGTCCAGCCAAACAGCGGAATCATCACCGCTGTACTAATTTTTAGAAACTGCACAGCCAAAAACACCAGTAAACAGGACAGCCCCAACTGTCCAACAATTTTCTGTTTTGCAGTCAATCCCAACGAACGCTTTTTGACAATTTTAATATAATCGTCCAGAAATCCAATTAAGCCAAAGCCCAACGCGAATAATAGCAGATAATACCCAATATAATTATCTCTGGCCAGAAAAATGGTTCCTAAGGTTAAACTGAAAAAAAACATCACGCCGCCCATGGTAGGCGTTCCCTGCTTCTGCAAATGACGCTGCGGACCGTCGCTGCGAACGCTCTGCCCAAACTTTAAGCGGCGCAGCGCCGGAATCATGACCGGCCCTATAATGATACAGGTTCCAAGACTAATCACAAAGGCTAAGACGATTTGCCACATAATTTCACCCCATCAAGTTCTGTACAATTTGTTCCATCTGCATCCCACGGCTGCCTTTTACCAACACCACATCGCCAGATTGCAGATATTGCTGCAAATAAATCAGGGCCTGTTCGTTTTGTTCTGCCCAATCCACCCGACAGCCAGCCTCTTGGGCAGCCTCGCCAATCAATCGGCCTAAACGGCCCACAGCAATGACATAATCCACCTGCTGCAAAGCGGCGGCCCGCCCCACTTCCCGATGGCTTTCGGTTTCGTATTTTCCCAGTTCGTACATATCGCCCAGCACGGCAATTTTCCGGTTGCCTTTTCGCTGCATTAAAACGGCAATGGCGCTTTTCATAGAATCGGGATTGGCATTATACGCATCATTGATCACAGTTACGCCGGTGTGCGTTACCTGGATATCCAAACGCATGCCGGTCAGCTTCGCCTGCTGCAGCCGCACGCCAATTTCTTCCCATTTCATGCCTAATTGATGGGCAATGGCAATGGCCGCCAAACTGTTGGACACATTGTGCAGACCCTGCACAGGCAAGGTAATTTGCTGCTGACGCGCCCCACAATGTAATTGATAGCTAATACCGTCCTCCTGCTGACAAACATCGCTGGCCCAATAATCGCCCCGGGTATCCTGACTGTCACACCAGCAAATTCTGCCTTTGCAGCCAGACAGCCACGGCTGCAAAAACCCTTCATCCCGTCGGTTTACGACAACAACGCCGCTTTCTGGGATATAGGACAGCAGCTCACATTTGGCCTGCGCAATCTTTTCCTGCGAACCTAAAAGCTCGCAATGGGTCTTGCCGATATTGGTAATAATGCCATAATCGGGCTGGGCAATGCGGCACAGAAAATCAATCTGTCCCAGGCCGCGCATGCCCATTTCCACAACGACAGCCTTTGTATCTGCGTTCAACTGACAGAGCGTCAGCGGTAACCCCAATTCGTTATTATGATTTCCCTGCGTGACCACCACCGGTCCCAAAGCTGACAGCAGCGCAGCCAGAAAATCCTTGGTGGACGTTTTACCGGTGCTGCCGGTTACGGCCACCACCGGAGCCTGCGTTTTCTTCCGCAGCCAATGGGCCAACTGCTGTACAAACAGCAAGCCATCGGACACCAGAATATAATTTTCATAGACCGTCAAATCAACCTGTTCCGGCCTGGAAATGACCACAGCCGCTGCTCCTTGCTGCAAAGCCTGCTGCAAATAACGGTGCCCGTCGGTTTTCTCTCCAACCAGCGCTACAAATAAATCGCCGGACTGTACCGCTCTGCTGTCAATGGCGATGCCGGTCACTGGCTGTGTACTTGTTTGCCGATAGGAATACCCCAAAGCCTCGGCTATATCCTTTATTGTCTCCCGCATGTCTGTCACTCCACCGTTTTCATTTCAGCCTGTTTTTCTGCGATTGCCTCCTGCGCCACTTCGTAATCGTCAAAGTGATGCTTTTGTCCGTTCACATCCTGATAATTTTCATGCCCTTTTCCGGCCAGCAGCACCACATCGCCGGGCTGGGCCATCTGGACGGCATAATGGATAGCCTTACGCCGGTCTACCTCCACATGATAAGTTTCCGGCTGCATATGTTCCGTTACACCGGGCAAAATATCCTGCAAAATCTGTTCCGGTTCTTCTGTCCGCGGATTGTCAGAGGTCACTACGCAATAATCGCTCAAACGGGCGGCCATGGCACCCATCAGCGGCCGTTTGGTACGGTCTCGATCGCCGCCGCAGCCGAACACCGTAATCACCCGGCCTTTGGCAAAAGCCTGCGCCGTAGAAATGACATTTTCCAAGCCATCAGGCGTATGGGCGTAATCGACAATCACGCTGAAATCCTTAGCGCCCTGCACGGTCTGAAAACGGCCGGCAATGCCGCCTACCTGTTCCAAGGCATGAATGACATCTTCCAGCGGGAAGCCCAGCGCTTCGCCTACCGCCAAGGCTGCCAGCGAATTGTACACATTAAAGTTTCCGGTTAAATGCAGCTGCACCGGATGACCATCCACCGTGTAACGCACCCCTTCCGCGCCTACATGCACGTCTTCCGCTTTCCAACTGGCGTCTTTGTGCATACTGTAAGTCACCACCGGCACATTGGAGGCCACCAAAAACTGGGGAGCCCACGGGTCATCCAGATTGATAACCGCCGCTTTCTGCAAGCCAGCTTTTTCACCTTTTTCGCCTAACATCCGGAACAGAATGGTTTTGGCCTTACAATAATTTTCCATAGTAATGTGATAATCCAGATGGTCCTGGGTTAAATTTGTAAAAACTGCCATATCAAAATCGCAGCAGGTAACGCGATGCAGCTCTAAGGCATGAGAGCTGACCTCCATCACTGCATAATGAATGCCCGCTTCTACCATTTGGGCAAACATCTGCTGCAATTCTAAGGATTCGGGCGTGGTGCGGGAGCCTTCCAAAATGCGGCCGCCAATTCTGTTGTGAATGGTGCCGATAAGTCCGGTTTGTTCTCCCTGTGCCTCGATAATTTTGCAAATTAAATTGGTGGTGGTTGTTTTGCCATTGGTGCCCGTCACCCCAATTAAAGTCAGCTTTTCGCTGGGATGTTCATAAAACGCATTGCTGATTTGGGCCAGCGCCAACCGGCCATCTTCTACCAAAACCCACGGATATTCGTTAGAACAATACGCTTCGTCGGAAATCATAATGGCAATAGCGCCGTTTTCCAAGGCTTGCCGGATATATTGATGTCCGTCGCTCTGAAATCCTTTAATTGCTACAAATAAATTTCCCAGGGTTACTTTACGGGAATCATACTGAATGCCTGTAATGGAAAGCCCTTGCAGAATACAATGTTTCTGATACTGCACTTCCTGCAGTAAATCGCACAACACCTTCATCACTCTTAGCCCCTTTCATTTTTGCAACTGCCGTTATGCAATAGCCTATTATAAAATATCGGCTTCATCAAGCCCGATATCATCATTATTTTGTATACATTTTATTTTTATTCTGATAAAGAACAGACAAAAGGAGCCGTCGCATCGAAAAATCAAACGATAGTCCGCGACAGATCCTTTTTATTCTTTAATCCCAAATTGGCTCCGACTCCGCACCGGTGGGCGCGGCAGTATCGCCGGTGCCAGTATCTTCTACAGACGCTGTGCCATTATCCGGCTCCGCTTCTGTGCCGCCTTCTTCCGTGTCAATTTCCGGCTCAGACGTATTTTGCAGCGTCGGCTCGCTCTGTGCCGTTGTGCTGAAATCTACAATCAGCGCCGTACCCTTTTCCACCAGTTGACCGGCTTCTATGCTCTGCCCGGTACATAGCCCGCTGCCATTCATAGTAGCAGTAAGACCCATACCGGCCAAAATGCGGTCTACTTCTTTGATGGTGCGGCCGTACAGACTGGGCATCACTACCTGGGTGCCCTCTGCCGAACCGCAATACAGATAGACATTACCGCCCTTTTGCACCTTGGTGCCTTCCGCCGGCACAAAAGTATACAGCACTTCGCCCTGGGTTTCCACGATAGGCGTCAGTCCAACAGCCTTAATCGCTTCAATGGCATTCATAGGATTGTCGTCGGGCATAGCCGGCACTGCCACTTCCTCTACCGGTGTGGTTTCGCTTGGCGTTACTTCTTTTGGAACCTCCAGATAGCGCAGCGTATCCTCCATAATAGCCTTGAACACCGGCCCCGCTGTAGAACCGCCATGGGCTTCTGTCGGTTCATCGACAATGACAATGCAGGCGATTTGCGGATTATCGGCCGGTGCAAACCCGGCAAACGATACCACGCGGGCCGAAGAATAACCGCCGCTGCTGGATACCTTTTCAGCTGTCCCCGTTTTCCCGGCAACCTTATAGCCGTCCACCTTCCCCGGTTTCCCGGTACCGTTTGACACAACGTTTTCCAAAATGGCCCATACTTCGCGGGCTGTATCCTCCGAAATCACCTGACGCACCACTTCCGGCTCTGCCTGTTTCACCAGATTGCCGTCGGGGTCTTCAATTTTTTCTACAATATAAGGCTTCATTAGCTTTCCGCCATTGGCTACGGCAGAAATTGCCGTAATCATCTGAATTGGCGTGAACGCATTGGCCTGCCCAATGGACATGGAAGCCAAGTCGTAAGGCACCGCCGTCTTTTCCGGTACAATCAAGCTGTCCGCTTCACCGGGCAAATCAATGCCAGTGGGCTGGGTCATGCCAAAGCCCTCCAGGTAATCATAGAACTTGCTCATACCCAACCGCCGGCTTACCTCTACAAAAACCGGATTGCAGGAATTGGCAACGCCTTGGGTAAAGGTTTCCGCACCGTGGCCAATTTTTCTGTGACAGTTCATCTTCAATTTGCCGATGTACTGATACCCGGCGCAATAAAAATTTTCATCGGCGGTGGTTACCCGTTCTTCCAAAGCCATCGCAGTCGTTAAAATTTTGAAGGTGGAACCGGGCTCATACAAGCCGTTTACCGCAAAATTGCTCCACAAACTGCTGTCCACACTGCCATAGTCATTGGGGTCATAGTCGGGATAATTGGCTATACCCAAAACCGCGCCGGTTTTCACATCCATCAACAAAGCGGTGGCGCTGTCAGCGTCCTGCTCCTGCACTACTTTTTTCAGTTCCCGCTCTATAATATATTGAATGGTCTCATCTATGGTTAAATAAATATCACAGCCTGGTTCTGACGGAACATAGCTCTCTGCAGCCTGGGGAATTTCATTGCCAGCCGCGTCATACTCCATCAGGAATTTGCCGGGGTCGCCCAGAAGCGTGTTGTCATATTGCAGTTCAATCCCATTGAGCCCCTGATTGTCAATACCGGCAAAGCCGATAATCTGGCTGGCCAGAGTGCCTTTGGGATAAGAACGGCGGGACTCTTCCAAAAAATAAACGCCTGTATAATTCAATTCCCGCAGAGCTTGCGCCTGCTCATCGCTGATACGCCGCTTAATATACGCAAAACTGGCCTCTTTATCAATTTTCTCGTTGATTTCATCCACATCTAATTCTAAAATCGTAGCCAAGCTTTGGGCAACCTCGTTGCGGTCCTGGGGCTTTTCCTCTTTGGCGGCCTGCTCGCGAATCATTTTCGGATTGATATACACCGATTCGGTAGCAATACTGATGGCCAGCTCGCTGCCGTTGCGGTCATAAATAGTGCCGCGATTGGCTTTGATATCAATTTCCCGCAAGCGGGCATTTAAAGCGCCGCTTTCCAGTTTGGCTGCATGGAACAACTGTTCATAGCCTAATTTGGCAGTGATGGCCAGCACAACTACACAAAAAATAAGCAGCACGATTTTCATCCGATTTTTCATACCTTCATCATCCCAACTCTATAGATTGTCAGTGTATGATTGTTCCAAGAATCTCCTGCACCGTATCTGCCGCTTCCGCAGTGTCGGCTTCTTCTGCATTGGCTGTCGGCGCTGTTTGCTGCGGCAGATAAATAATCTCCCACTCGTTAGGCTTATGCATGCCCATGTTATTGATGGCAACGGCTTCCACGTTTTGCAGCTCGCCCATGGCAGCAATCTGTTTCTTGATTTTTTCATTCTGATCCTGCACCGTTTTCAGCTCTGTCTTAGACTGACTGACCTGATAGCCTAAGCTCTGCACAATGGTGTATTGACCTACCAGCGCCAAACCCAGCAAAAACACGATAAACACCGTGGAAATATGCTGCGTCAGCGCAGGACGGCTTTTTACCTTTGTCTTTTTCACCTTTTGCACTGGCTGCTGCTCTTCCTCATATTGATAATCTCTGGCCACAGCATTGGCCGTATACATATAATACCCGGAAGAAAGCTCCCGATACTGTTGATTTTTCTGACGGCTATAGGCTTCTTTATGATGGTTCCCCTGCATATAATTCCGCTGCGTATAATTTATCTGGGCGCCCGAACGTCTCATTTCCTTCTTCATATCTATTCATCCTTTCTCCCCAATAGACCCTTTCCATCCCGCACGGACTCAGATAATTTTCTCCACAGCCCGAAATTTAGCGCTTTTTGCCCTGGAATTGCGCTCCAGTTCTTCCGGCGATGCCGTCACCGGTTTTCTGGTCAAAATTTTCACTTCCGAAACCTTATCACACTGGCAAATTGGCAGCTCCGGCGGGCAAATGCAGTCGCTGGCCAAATACCGAAATTGTTCTTTTACGATGCGGTCCTCCAACGAATGGAAGGAAATAATACCTAGCCGTCCGCCTTTTTTTAAATGCTTGGCGGCCACTTGAATGGTGCGGTTCAACACACCCAATTCATCATTCACCTCAATGCGAATGGCCTGAAAGGTTCGCTTGGCAGGGTGAGATCCTTCCTCTCTGGCGCCTTTGGGAATGGCCCGCTTGATAATATCCACCAGTTCTCCAGTGGTGTCGATGGGCTTTTTGCTGCGAAACTCTACCAGAAATTTGGCAATCCGTTTGGCCCAACGTTCTTCGCCATATTCCTTGAGAATGCGCTGCAATTCTTCCTCTTTGTAGGTATTTACCACCTGCCAAGCGTCCAGACTCTGGGTTTGGTCCATTCGCATATCCAGCGGCGCATCCTGCATATAACTGAATCCGCGTTCTGCCTCGTCCAGTTGGTGAGAAGAAACGCCAATATCGAACAAAATACCGTCTACGCCCTCCGGCGCATAATCGTTCAAAATCTTATCCAGCTTGCTGTAATTGCTGTGTACCAGCATGATGCGCCCGTCATAGGCGCGCAAATTTTGCCGCGCCGCCACCAGCGCGTCGCTGTCTTGGTCAATGCCAATCAGCAATCCATTGGGACTGGTGCGCTCCAAAAAGCCTTTGCTGTGACCGCCGCCGCCTAAGGTGCAATCTACAAAAAACTCTCCCGGCTTTGGAACCATAATCTCCATAATTTCACGAAACAAGACAGGAATATGCTGAAATTCCATCCTTCACCCTCCATTGTTAAATGAGAAAGCCCATATCGCTCATAGCCGCTGCCATTTCCTCCGGCGTCTGACTGTCGGCTACATACGCGTCTCTCACATCTTTGCTCCAGATTTCCAGCCGGTTCCCCGCACCGGTAATCAGGATGTCTTTTGTCAGCTTAGCATGCTCCCGCAAGTTGGGAGGCAGCATTACGCGGCCCTGCTTGTCCAGTTCTCCTTCGACAGCGCCGGAGAAGAAAAACCGGGCAAAGGCGCGGGCATTGGACTGACTGAGCGGCAATGCTTGCAGTTTGGCTTCAAAAGCAGCCCATTGCTCCATCGGATAGACAAAAAGGCAGCCGTCCAGACCTTTGGTAATCATAAACGTATCCCCTAAAGACTCTCTCAATTTGGCCGGTATAATCACTCTGCCCTTTGCATCAATGGTATGTTCATATTCACCAAAAAACATCTGGAACCACCTCCTGTCCGTTGTATCGTTCTATGAAAAAGCTACGTTAAAACATCACATATTTTAACCACATTACTCCACTTTCAGCTACTTTATACCACTATACACCACTTTTACGATAAAATCCAATGCAAAAAGCACCACGCAAAGTATTGTAACCAAATTGTTGCTTTTATAATAAAACATATGTTTTTAGCAACCTCCTGCCGTTCTCAAAAGCGCATAAAACCTTGTAAATTTTCTGTTTTGAAACTATATTTGCAAAATTCAGCACAGCAAAAAAAAACGGTACAGACTTAAAAAAGTCCATACCGTTTTTATTATCGTCATATATTAAAAATACTATTTTTTTACTTTTATCAGATAACTCACGATAGCCGCTATTGTACAGAGCAAAACGTCCACTGTCCAAATTTGTGCATAGCTGCCCCATGCTTCAAAACACAAACCGCCTAACCATGCAGAACAGAATCCACCAATTTGATGAATAAAAAAGGCTGTGCCAAACAATATGGTAATGCCCCGTTTTCCAAAAAGCTGACCGCAAATACCAGAAACCGGCGTTACAGTAGAAGGACCGGTAAATCCCAATAAAAAAATATAAAGACAAATCACCAGCATTGTTTTCGGTAATACAAAAAACAGCAATACGCCCACCGCCCGCAAGCCATATAGTGTGCCCAGCACATTTTTCATTTTAAATTTCGTGCAGCAAAAGCCGGTTATCAGCGCGCCCACCATAGTTGCCAGGCCGTATACAGAAAACGCATAGGAGGATTCTTGAAACGTGTAGCCATAAGAAATAATCTGCGTTGCCAAATGATTGGTAATGAGCGCCATATGAAACCCACAGGTAAAAAAACCTATGACAATAAACAGATACGCCTTGCTTTTTACGGCAAGACGGATTAATTTCCCAGTACTGATTGTATCTTGCACCATAGCCTTTTCCGCCTGCTGTTGTTTTGTCTTATTTCGGGGGCACAGCCAAAGGGTAATCGGAATCATAAGCAAAGTAGGAACCGCCAGCACAGCCATTCCAGAAGCTAAGCCGCCAGCTGCAATGGCGGTACTGATAACCGGCGTCAGCAAGGTATTCCCGATTCCGCTGCTGGCGTTAATAATACCAGATACCACGGCATGATACTGCGGCAAAAGCTTTGGCGAAACAGTATCCATAATAATTCCATAAGAAATAGCGCCAATTCCGCCCGGCAGTAAAACACCCAGCACCAGCATCAACGACCATTGCGTCTGGCAAAACGGCATGAAAAGAATCCCTGCTGCTGTGCAAATGATACCGACAAGCAAAGAAAAACGATTTCCCTTTTTATCAGCAATTACGCCGAAAACCGGTTGCGTAACGCCAAAACAAAATTGTCCTACCGCCAGCACAAAGCTAACAGAAGCAAATGTAAGCCCTGCATTTTCTATAATAGCAGAAAGCATAATGCCAAAATTGTTACGAATGCCGCAATTCATCATGTAAAGAAACGAAGCGGCCAATGTAAGCAAAACAACCGTTAAAATCCCTGACTTTTCATTTTTATAACTATCCATTTGCTGTAATTCCTCTCATTTTTATTTTTCGTGTATATGCACTATTTTGCTTAAAAAAATTATAATTGCTCTAAACGGTCTAAAACTTCTAAAAAAGTCTGCATATTTTCTTCTCCAATGCACTGCATCGTTTCTGCCTGGGCCTGTTCCCACAAAGGTACGCCCTGCTGCATAACCATTCTGCCCTGCTCCGTAAGCTGCAAAACCCGATTACGCTGCCCTGATGCCGCCATATCTGCAATCAGACCCCGTTCCAGCATCGGCTTTAATGTGCGCACAAGCGTCGTGCGTTCCAAACCCACATAAGCCGCCAATGTACTGACACTGCATGGCTCTACTCTGCTTAAATTGCGCAGTAAAGAAAATTGATTTACGGTAAGTTCTATGGGGGCCAGTTTCCTATCATAAAAAGCAGATACTGCGCCGACAGCTCTCCGTAAATTGATACAATAACAACCACTTTTATGCCGTTTCATACCGCATGCACCTCTCTCATAGTGTATATACACGAATTATACTACAGCGATATCCAGAATGCAAGAAAAAACGGCCAAAAAGACATCGTTATCTTCTTGACCATTTCTTCAGCAAACCGAATTTTTCAACTTTTTAAAATTGATTGAAGTATTCTACCACGCCCTGATAAATCCCCTCGGCCAGTTTCTGTTGATATGCCTCTGTTGCCAACAGCTTGAGATCATTAGGATTATCCAGATAACCACATTCCACCAATACAGCAGGATGGTTGTTCATACGCAACACATAAAGATTTTTTGTTTTTGTCCCTGACTTCTGATTGGTGCTTACCTTCAAGCCAGCGCAAATCTTTTCGGCCAAATTCACCGATAAATATTGTTGGCTGTAAATTTTCCCATTATAGGTATAAGTCTCTGCACCAGTTGCTTTTGTCACTCCAGTCCCAGCTTTATTGCCATGAATACTGACAAAAATATCTGGCTCCAACTGGTTATTCATCTCGATACGCTCCGTCATAAACACCTTTTGATTACTGGGCAACGCTTCTCTAGTCATCACTACAGTAGCACCAGCCTGCTCCAACAATGTCCGCAACCGAACTGCCACTGCATATCCCACTTCTGCATCGTTAATTGGCGCGCCATCTACATGTCCGCCCGGGTCAGAACCGCCATGTCCCGGGTCCAGCACAATGGTGCGCCCCGCTAAGCCGGAACTGGTACGATAGCAATTCAGCGTCAGCCAATCGCCCTCCTGCTCCAAGCTGACATAGCTGCCCAAACTATAGTCCACAGTCACCCGTACCTGATTGCTGCCAGCCTCTGCCGTGGTCACCGTAAAACCGTTTCCCTGTGTGCTGGTCTGATTGCCCAACGTCACATGATCCAACAAAATCTGCAGTTGGGTGCCGCTCACTTTTTCCAGAGAGTAGACATTGCCTTCCCCATGCTTGAGTGAAATGACCGTTTTCTTGCCGTCCTGCAAAACAGGCTGCACTTCCACCATAGTCCGCACCCCAGTCGAAACGGTGCTGGCAGCGCTGCTGGGCTTGGTGGTAGAAGTCAGCCAGGAGGCAATCCACACTCTGGCGCCATCCTCCATTTCCACCTGATACCAGGCCTTGCCGTCGGCGTCATTGCTGCTGGACAGCACAACAAAGCTGTCCCCTTTGCCAGCCTGACCAATCTGTCCATAGCCGGTGCCAGCTCCGCTGCGCAAATTGACCGCATCGCCGGTGACATACACTGTTTTTCCCACATTGCTGCCAATCTGACGATCGGTTGCACTGTCGGAGCTACTGTTGGTTGCCGGACTGACTGTGCCTGCTGTAACCAGCCAGGAGGCAATCCAGGCTTTGCCGCTTTTTGTCTGCACCTGATACCACACCTTGCCATCAGCATCATTGCCGCTGCCTAACACCGTCAGCCTTTCGCCTTTCCCAACCTGCCCCACTATAGCATAGCCTGTCCCGGCACCGCTGCGCAAATGGACCATACTGCCGCTGACCGTTACCGTGCTGCCGTTGGCAACCGCACCGGCCGTCTGGTTGGTGCTGATAGAAGAATCAGGCACGATTGCAGTAGGCACCGGCGTAATGTTTAATCCCGTTTTTCCGTCAAAGGTATAATTCCAGCCAAACTCGTCCACAGCAAAACGCCAAGTCAACGGAAAATAGGTCACATCCCGAAATACCAGCAACGGATATTCCTCCTTGCTGTTATCAATGGACTTTCCGTTCACTGTAATGGCAAAGCTGGGCCGCAAGGCTGTATAGCTGCCGGCATTGGCGGCGGCGCTCTTGTAAGGCACATAACGCTGCTGCGCTGTAATCTGATCTGCTACAAAAGCCGTCTTTTGGATAGCTAAGCCGCTCTGCGCTTCCCACTGGCTGTCCAGCCCCAATAGCTGGGCGTCATAATAGGTCATCGGCACATAGGTGATGTCTTTATAAACTAACGACGGATATTGATTATTGGTCTGCTCTATGGTCAAACCGTTCAGCGTAACCGGAAAGGCGGGCACTGTCACCGTTACCTGTTCATCGGCCAAGGCAACGCCTGTAGAGGCTGCCAACAAACCGGCTGCTAAACAAACTGTCAAAAATTTCTTTTTCACTGCTTTCATTCCTTTGCCAAAGTTTTCTGCTTCTATTATTCTACGTAAAAGAAATAATTGCAAGCATTTTTTCAAAAATTTTATTTGATTTGACAAAAATAATATTGGCATTTCTTTTTTTACAGCATAACGATACAATTTATATGAAATTTTATTCATTTTTCTTTTTTACAGCCTAACCAGAATACCACCAGATTCTATCCCGCTCTACAAGCGGCTTTTCGCCTATTTTTTGCCTTAAAATCACAAAAATTCAGCCAGATGGCAGCCAAGTCCCATCCAGATGAGATCCAGATGCCAACCACAAACAAGAATGTTAAGAAATATAAAGCATGAAAAAATGCATAAAAACAAGAATGAAAAAACAATTCGCCTTTTCACAAAAAATCTGCGCTCAATTAACAAAATCAGGAAAAAATAACAGTGTTTTTTGAAATTTTCTATGCCGCTTTCATCTTCGCATTAGGCTCAGACTTTCTAAATTTATTTTTAAGCCGCAAAAATAGCTCTGTCCATCAACTTTCTATCCAAGCAAAATAAACGTCTTAAATCGAAAAATAAAAAATCTCTCTTTGCAGTGAAAAAATTATCCGGCCAACAAAAAAGCACTGCCAAAACAAACCACCCGCACCGCCTGTCAGTTAGCAAGTCCGACTGTATGAAAAATCATTGCATAACATGCAGTCATTTTATATTTTTTGCGACAGGTTCCATTACGCCGGCACAAAAAAAGAGAGCAGGGCAATCGCCTACTCTCTCAAAAGCCTCTGAAAAAGGCTTCTTATTTCCCAAAATATCTGTTCAGCAGACCTTCAAATGCTTTGCCGTGTCTTGCTTCGTCTTTTGCCATTTCATGAACGGTGTCATGGATAGCGTCCAGACCCTGCTGTTTTGCTAAGGAAGCCAAATCTTTTTTGCCCTGGGTAGCGCCGTGTTCCGCAGCTACACGCAGTTTCAGGTTTTCTTCGGTAGATGGGGTTACAACTTCGCCCAGCAGTTCAGCAAATTTTGCAGCATGTTCTGCTTCTTCATAAGCAGCTTTTTCCCAGTAAAGACCGATTTCCGGATAGCCTTCTCTGTGCGCTACACGAGCCATAGCTAAATACATCCCAACTTCGGTGCATTCGCCGTTGAAGTTTTCCCGCAGGCCTTTTACGATTTCTGGGTCAATGCCTTCGCAGATACCTACTTTATGTTCATCAGCAAAAACTAATTTTTCGCCGACTTCCTGTTCGATGAATTTTTTAGCTTTGCAAATTGGACATTCTGCTGGAGCTACTTCTGCTTCGGTGGTCCAGCCGCATACAGCGCAAACGAATTTTTTCATGATAAAAACCTCCATCAATTCATATTCTAATTTTTATTTTTTAGAGAAACAAACTGCCTTTTTTAAGAACAGTTTGTCTTTTATATTTTTATTCCATCTTACCGGCGGTTTTCCTGCCGGAATGATTGAAATTTTTACATTTTTCCTGCTTTTTTCATTTCTTCTACATATTTTTGCGGCGCTACTTCGTCAAAAGGCCAAGAAATATTCATCATTTCACGGCACTGCGGACATTCTTTTGGTGCTTCTTCCGCTACGATGGTGTAGCCGCATACAGAGCATACAAAGGTTTTCAGTTTTGCCACTTTTGCTTTGTTGGCCAGCAGTTCATCCACATATTTCTGCGGTGCTACTTCATCGAAAGGCCAGGAAATGTTCATCATTTCACGGCACTGTGGGCATTCTTTTGGCGCTTCTTCCGCCACTAAGGTGTATCCGCATACGGAACAAACAAACCGTTTTACTTTGTGGTCAACCAATTTTTCTGCTAAAGCTTCTGCCTGTTTTTTAGAAGCCACTTCATCAAAAGGCCAGGAAATATTCATCATTTCACGGCATTTTGGACATTCCTTCGGCGCTTCTTCTGCTTCTACGGTATAACCGCACACAGAACAGACAAATTTTTTCATCGTCATAAACCTCATCCTCCAAATCGTTGCACGAAATTCAAAAAGACCTTTCCGTCTTATCCTTTATTTTATACCCGTTGGCTCCATGAAGCAAACAGAAATTTCAAAAAACCTGTGAAATTTTTTGTAAAATAAAATCTTCCTGCCGCCTCTGTATTTTCCAGCGGCTTCATGCTATAATTCTGCAAGAAGGTATATACTAGTACTGAAAATTTTTAGCAGGAGGTTTTTGATTATGCCAACCGAAAAAGATACCTGGGATTTAACCCACATGTTTCAAAACGCCGCCCAGTGGCGCGACAATCTGGAAGAAGCCAAAACGCTGACCAAAAGGCTGGCGGCTATGCAGGACTCCATCACCAAAGACGCCGACGCTCTGTATCAGGCGCTGCAATGCAACGACCAACTAGGCGAAAAGCTAACCGCACTGTTTGTGTACGCCAAAATGTATTTTGACCAGAATATGTCCAACGGCGAAGCCAAAGATTTATACGAAACTGCAGACAGCGTTTACACAGCCATTGCCGAGCAAATCTCTTTCTTAGAGCCAGAATTATTAACCCTAACGCCGGAGCTGTTCACCCAATATGCAGCGCAAAAACCGGAGTTAAGCTTGTATCAATTTCTGATGGACGGCCTGTTTGAGCAAAAAGAACACATCTTCAATCAACAAATCGAAGAAATCTTGAGCAAGATGGGTTCTTTAGGCAATTCCTTTGAAAAAATTTACGACGACCTCAGCGTCAACGATATTCAATATCCGGAAATTGTCACCCCAGAAGGGCAGGCTATGGAGGTCAACAACAATAACTATCAGGTGGCCCTCATCCATCCTGACGCCCAGTTCCGTTTCGATTATTTCCAGCGCTTACTCGGCGTTTACAAGCAGCACATCAACACCATTACCTCCGCCTATTACGGCTCCGTCAAAAACGATGTGTTCATCGCCAAAAGCCGCAAATATCCATCGGCGCGGGCTATGGCGCTCAGCGGTAATCATATTCCGGAAGAAGTGTACGACAATCTGATTGCCACCGTGCGCAAAAACGTAGCGCCTTTGCAGGAATATGTCACATTGCGTAAAGAAGTGCTGGGCTTGCCGGACATTCATTTCAGCGATTTGTTTGTGCCGCTGGCGCCTGGCACCGACCGCACCTACACCTATGAAGAAGCGCAGCAGATTGTGCTGGATGCCACCGCCGTGCTGGGCGAAGATTATACCGCCGTGTTGAAAGAAGCCTTCAGCAACCGCTGGATTGACGTTTATCCGGCCAAAAACAAAGCGACCGGCGCTTACGCCATCCACTCTTACGGATACCATCCCTTCTCGCTGCTGAACTTTACCGGCACCCTAAACGATGTGTTTACCATCGCCCATGAGCTGGGCCATGTGATGCACAGCTATTACAGCAACAAACATCAGCCCTATGTGTATTCCGATTACTGCATTTTCACCGCAGAAGTTGCTTCCACGGTGAACGAGCAACTGCTGTTTGCTTATCTGTATAAAAACAGCCAGTCCGACGCGGAAAAAGCGCTGCTGCTTTGCAATCAACTGGATAATATCCGTTCTACTCTATACCGGCAGACCTTATTCGCCGATTTTGAAAACCAGACCCATCAAATGGTGGAACAGGGCCAGCCCCTTTTGCCTGAAGTGCTGTGCAGCAATTACCGCCAGCTTTATGAAATCTATCACGGCGACGACTTCGTTATTGATGATGTGCTGGCTTACGAATGGGCCCGTATCCCGCATTTTTACCGGGCTTTCTATGTTTATCAGTATGCCACCGGCATTTCTGCAGCGGTCAGCATCTCGAAGAAAATTTTGAACGGCGAACCGGACGCTGTAAAGCATTACCGGCATTTTCTAACCTGCGGCGGCTCCGATTATCCCATCAATCTGCTTAAAATTGCCGGCGTGGATATGGCCAGCCCGCAGCCTATTGAAGATACGCTGCAATACTTCCAGCAGACCTTAGATGAATTGAAGCCACTGTTAAAGAAATAACCAGTTCATCGTTGGCGAAACAGAAAGGCCGATTTTTATGCTTGCTCTATTATCACAAGCGCTCTTGACCATTGCCGTTCTTAGCTATGGTATCTGCAGCATTTATCTCATCTACAGCAAAAAAGCATTAACTCCGGCGCAAACCGGCAAACTGGCTCTGGCACAATGCGGCATCGTGGGCTTTGTCTTTCTCACCCAAGCATTGCCGTTTTTATTGCAGTGCCAGGAACCCAATGTCTTTGCAGGTCACCTGACCTGCTGGCTGTTGATTTTTCTCTGGGGGCTGTTGGTTCTCCTTCTCGCACCTAGAAAAAGCGTACACCAATCCCTGCGCCTGATTTTGGGCTGTATCGTGCCATTGGCGGCGTTGGTCTTGGTTTTACCTTGGCTGAACGCCCATATACACATCCACCAGTTTGACTTTTTCTGGTATCAACTGGCCCTGGCCTTGCAGGCTTTATACACCGCTTGTTTTTTAGAACGACACGCACTTTAACCAGCTATAACATAACCCAATCTCATTGCAAACACGCGCAGAGCGTAAAACTTCTGCGTGTGTTTTTTTTGCCGTATCTTAAAACGCTTCGCAGATACATTCAGACAAATACTACAATTTGCCGATTTGCATAAATCATTTCTCCAAAGGCAATAACTAATGTCATCACAGCAATTGCTATCGGAGGTAATCGACATGGCTTTTTTGTATAAAGTAGAACTCTGCGGTGTAGACACATCCAAGCTGCCAATTTTAAAAAATGAGAAAATGACCGCGCTGTTTCGCCAATACCAGGCTGGCGACCAACAAGCCCGTGAGGAACTGATTTACTGCAATCTGCGCCTGGTATTAAGTGTTCTACAGCGGTTTTCCAACCGCAACGAAAATGCTGATGATTTATTTCAGGTGGGCTGCATCGGTTTGATGAAGGCCATTGACAATTTTGATTTAGGGCAAAATGTACGGTTTTCCACTTACGCAGTGCCCATGATTATCGGCGAAATTCGCCGCTATATCCGCGATAACAATCCTATCCGTGTGAGCCGTTCCCTGCGGGATATCGCCTACAAGGCTTTGCAGATGCGGGAACAGCTTACCGCGCAAAAAGGACAGGAACCTACCATAGAGCAGATTGCCAAAGCGCTGGAGCTGGCGCCGGAAGATGTTGCCGCCGCTTTAGACGCCATTCAAGACCCCGTCTCTCTCTACGACCCCATCTACAACGACGGCGGCGACCCCATCTATATTATGGACCAAATCTGCGATACCAAAAATACCGATTTTCAATGGCTGGAGAACATCGCCATCAAGCAGGCGCTGAATAAACTGACGCCCCGGGAACAGATGATTATTGACATGCGGTTCTTTCAGGGCAAAACCCAAATGGAAGTGGCCGATGAGATTTCCATCTCTCAGGCTCAGGTCAGCCGTTTGGAAAAAGGCGCGCTGCAAACCATGCGCAAATATGTATAAACGTTCATAACGGCAAGCTGCTGTGGAAAAAGGACAAAGTTTTTTTGCAGCAGCTTTCTTACTGCCCGTAATCGCCAAACCTGCTCCGACTGCATATTCTAATTCTGTAAGCACTTTTTACAGAAAAGAGGAATGTTTATGCCAAATCATTATCCCTTTCCCTTACAGCCTCTCCCCTATGGCTGCGGCGGATTAGCGCCTTGTTTGAACCGGGAAACGGTCTGCAACCATTATGAGCACCATCACCGCAATTACGTCAACAATCTGAATCAGCTTTTGCTCCCCTATCCCGCTTACCAAAGCTGGACGCTGGAACAATTACTGACAGAGGCAGACCAACTGCCGGAGGAAATTCATATCAAAGTTCTGCGCAATGCCGGCGGCGTTTATAACCACAATCTCTATTGGAACAGCATGACGCCCCGCGGCTCCGGCTATCCACTGGGCGAATTGGGGAAAGCTATTGTCCAGCAATACCAATCCTTTGCACTGTTCCAACAACAATTTCAAACCAGCGCCATGTCGGTTTTTGGCTCCGGCTGGACCTGGCTTGCCGTTGACGCTGCTGGTACGCTGCACATTCGCAACACCGCCAATCAGGAGGTTTTACCTTTGCAGCAATTCCAGCCGCTGCTGATTTTGGACCTTTGGGAGCATGCTTATTATTTACAGTACCGTTACAATCGGGAACGCTATCTGGAAAACTGGTGGCATCTGGTCAACTGGCGTTTTGGCGAAAGCCAGTATCAGGCCAGCAAAGCGATTTGGCCATAGCCTTTTCAACGAAAACGACGTATAATAAAATCAGTTTTTATACCACTCCACAAGAAGCTATACAAGATGAGGAATTTTCATGAAGCTGACTGTTTTAACTGACAACAACACGATCATTGATCGCTATCTGTTAGGCGAACCGGCGCTATCCTTCTATTTAGAGGACGGCGCTGGGCGGCTCTTGTTTGACACAGGCTACAGCGACGTTTTTATGCAAAATGCCGCCCAACTGCACTTTGATTTGTCGCAGGTGCCGCTGCTCGTTTTTTCCCACGGACATAACGACCATACCAGAGGGCTGTTGGCGCTGCACCGGCAAGACCTGCTGCGCGGCAAAACCATTGTGGCCCATCCGGCAGCCTTTGCGCCCAAATATCTGGAACAACAGGGCCAAAGAGAGGACATCGGATCGCCCTATACTGCCGACGCTTTGGCCCAACTCTGCACACTGCGATTATCGGCTCAACCGCTGCAACTGACAGAACGGCTATTGTTTTTGGGGCAAATTCCCCGGCAGATGGCTTTTGAAACCAAACAGCCAGACAGCTTTACCATACAAAACGGTTCGGCGCAGCCCGATGAACTGCTGGACGATACCGCGCTGGTCTATCGTGGATCCGAGGGACTAACCATCATCACCGGTTGTTCCCACAGCGGCATCTGCAATATTTGCGCTTACGCCCAGCAGCAATATCCAGGTGTGCCTGTTGTACGTATCATCGGCGGATTTCACCTTTTTGCCGATGATGAACAATTACAGCAAACCATTGCCTACTTGGAAAGGCTGCGGCTCAAAGAGCTATTTCCCTGCCATTGCGTTTCTCTAACCGCCAAAATTGCCATGAGCAAAACCCTGCCGGTACGGGAAATCGGCTCCGGCGAGCAATTTACGTGGCAATAAAGGAACTGGCACGAAATACAGCCCAAGCCTAAAAAAATCCCGCAAAGCCCGGATATTTCCGTCTGCTCTGCGGGATTTTTTATTATTTTTTATTCTTGCCATCCTTCTTTTTGATAAAACCGTATTGTTTTTTCATGTGTTCTTCTTTTTCTTTCTTCTTATGCTTCGATTTTTCCTTATTCTTGCTCTTGCTTTTGTTTTTTTTCTGTGCGGCGGCCTTTTTACAAGCAGCATCCTTTTTCTGCTGTTTCTTTTTGGCTTTCTGTGATTTTTGCCGAAAATACGTAAATAATTCGATTTGACTATCGATGACCGCTTCCACTTCATCCCGTTTTGGCTGCTGATAATTGCCGTTAGCATCCATAGTGCGCAATTTACGGTTGTCCGATAAATACAGGGCCAGCATATCATTCAAGGTTTTCTTCACAGTATCGTCCAGAATTTCTACTGCCACTTCTACACGGTAATCCATATTGCGGGTCATCCAGTCGGCTGAACCGATATACATGCGCTGTCTTCTGCCTACGCCAAAAGAAAAGATACGGGAATGTTCCAGATAACGGCCTACGATACTCTTAATCGTAATATGATCGCTCACCCCTGGAATACCGGCCTGCAAACAACAAATGCCCCGCACCAGCAACACGACTTCCACACCAGCCTGAGAAGCCTCCAACAGTTTATCAATCATTTCCTTATTACTCAGCGAATTGGTTTTCACCATGATTTTCGCCGGCTCTCCATTTTTTGCATGGGAGATTTCCTTGTCAATCAACCCCAGCAACTGCTGCTTCATCTGCAGCGGCGCCACCAGCAAATAATGGGACTGCTTTACAAACTGCCCCAATGCCAGAGCCTTGAAAACATCCACAGCTTCCCGCCCAATTTCTTCATTGGCAGTAATTCATTGGCAGTAATTAAGGATAAATCTGTATACAGGTTGGCGGTTTTTTCATTATAATTTCCTGTGCCAATCTGCGTAATATACTGAATTTTGTTGTGGCTGCGATAGGTCATCACCATCAATTTGGAATGCACTTTATAGTGTTCTACACCGTAAATAACCGTGCAGCCTGCTTCCTCCAGCTTTTTGGAGCAATCAATATTATGCTGCTCATCAAAACGGGCCCGCAGCTCTACCAACACCAATACCTCTTTGCCGTTTTCCGCTGCCCGCACCAACGCATTGACAATCCGGCTGTTAGAAGCCAAACGATACAGCGTAATTTTAATAGAAATGACGTTTGGATCCGTAGCGGCCTGCTCCAGCAAATCTATAAATGGACGCATACTGTGGTATGGATAGGACAGCAGCAAATCGCCTTTTTCCGCAATTTGTTCAATCATAGGGCGTTCCCGCTCAATCCCAGCCGGCACCACCGAATATAACGGCTCATAATACAGCCCCTGCCGGTCTTCTAATCCGTCAAAGCCGCCGAAGCAGAAAGATAAATCCAGCGGAGCATGTTCAAAAATAACTTCTCGTTCTGTCAGCTGTAGTTTGTTACACAAATACTGCCAGATTTCTGCCCGCACCGGCTTGGAAAACTGCAAACGCACAGCAGCCTGCTTATTGCGCCGTTTTAGCAGCTGCTCCATCACCAAGCGCCAGTCGATATCTTCATCATATAAGCCTTCATCCAAATCCATATCGCCGTTGCGGGTAACGCGGAACACAAAGCTTTCTTCGATGGCATCGTCAAAAATCTGCGACATATAACGCCCAATGACATCTTCAATTAAAACAAAATAATGCTTCTGTTTGTCGGGGCTATGGAAGGTCAATTTTCGCGGGAACCGCGGCGACACCGGCACCAGCCCCATATGTTCCTCTGCGTTTTTTAACTGCACGCCGATATAAAGCTCTTCATTATTGAAAAATGGAAAGGGATGACGGTTATTGATAATTTGCGGCGACAACAGCGGCAGCAGTTCCGTCTGAAAATAAGCGTCAATCTGCTCTAAAAGCCATGGCTCTGCCGTCTGAAAATCCACCGGATAATACTGATACTGCTCCAGTTCTGTAATAATGCCTTCGTAAGCATCTCCCAAACGCTGAGACAGTTGGCAAACCTCTCTAAAAATCATATTCAACTGCTGCTGTGCGTTCATACCGGATTTGCTGTCAATGAGTTCCTCATCCAAAGAAAGCTCATCAAACAGCGACCCCACCCGCACCATAAAAAACTCATCCAAATTGGAGGCGAAAATAGCGACAAATTTAAGCCGTTCCAGCAACGGATTGTAGGGGTCCTCCGCTTCTTCTAAAACCCGTTCATTGAACTTCAGCCAGCTTTTTTCCCGATTGATATACCGGCACAGATTTTTCTGTACAGCCTCTGCTTCCGGCGCAGAAAAATCATCGTTCATATCATCATCCATATATTCTTCTTCGTTACAATCTTCTTCTAAAAAATCCTCCTCAAAATCAGCTTCTCTACAATCGGCAGACACGCCGTCACAATTCTCCGAAACCGAGGTTTGTGGGCTGTCTTTCTGGGTCTGCTCAGATGCTGCAGCTTCTGGTACTATTTGTGCTTCATGATTTTCCTGCATTCTGTTTTTCCTCCTTCAGAATGTTTGAGATTAAGAACCCTTCTCGAATTCCTTCTTTTATGATACAAACCTTCTTAACACCCGTGTATTCCGCAACCGTCATAATAGCCAATAAGCCCGGCATAATCGAGCAAAGCCGTTCTGGAAACAGCCGGTTGATAATCCGTACGCCATTTAGGCCCAGCTCCTGTACCGTGCTTATCAGTTCTTTTAACTGCGCAACGGTAATCCAGCAACCGTCCTCAGACTTACTTAAGCCCTGCAAACTTTGAAACAGCTTAGCGCAAGCCCGTCCAGTTCCTCCCATAATATACAGCGTATCCATCCCTGTTTTACTGAAATCCGGACCGCGCTGCAACAAGTCCCGCACCTGTTTACAGATGGCGCTGCGCTCCTTTGCGGAAGGCAGCACACCGGATACGTACTGATTATACAACCGCAGGCAGCCAATTTCATAACTGCTGCTGTTCCTAAGCGTACCGCTCTGATAACAAAACAATTGTCCGCTGCCGCCGCCCAAATCCAAACCTAAGGCTTTCGGCTGCTTTAAATATTGCTTTAAACTGACATAATCATAATATGCTTCTTCCTGCCCGGATATTACAGTAATTTCTACGCCTGTCCGCGCCTGCACCTGCTGCAGCACCGCTTCGCCATTTTTCAAAGACCGCAGCGCCGAGGTTGCAAAATAACAGGTTTTAACACAGGGCAAAGCCTGAAACAACCGCCGCAGGCTTTCAACAGCCTGACAAAGCCGTTCAATTCCTGCTTCGCTCAGTGTCTGTTCCTCTACATAGCTAATCAGTTCCGCATATTCTTTTTCTGATAAAACCTTTTTCCATTTTTGTCCGTCTAATTCATAAATGACCGCATGGATGGTGTTGGAGCCAATATCCATTAAGCCATAACGGGTCTCCATCTCCTTCCACCCTCTCTCCTTCTGTTTCCTCAAGTATTCCCCAAATTCATTTCGCCTATTATCATTATACCTCTTTATTACCCAAGAAGCCAGCAAATCCCTTCTGATTTTCCAAAACAAACACGAAAAGATATCTAAACAATCTTCTAGGTACGTGTAAAGAAACTTCTGTGTTCCGTATCTTTTCGCAAAGGAATCCATGCTTAATAGACTTCCATCCTATGGCAACTTTCAAGATGATTATGAAAGCACAATGTAAAAACAGTTGACGGAGTTTTGTAAAATTTATGTTAAATTGCAGCTGAAACATTTTATATCAGCCAGAAAAAGTTTTTCCGATATTGACTCCATGCTACTCCTTTTGATGTTCCAACTGCCATTGCAGTTGGTCCAGCCTCTGCCGCAGTTGCACAATTTCGGCCTGCATGGCTTGCATATCGGCTTGTTTCCGCAGCACATCCCCATTCTCCGTCTGCATAGTATTTCCGATGTTTTTGTTGCAGCGATTATAATAATGACCGGGACCATTTTGCCATAGCTGCTGTTGAGCGTTAAATACCAGAATAATTTGTCCAATGAGCTGCAGCCAGTTGCCGATTAAATTTTGCACGTTAAAGGGCATTTGAAGAGAACTCAAATTGCCCAACAATTCTGTGGCCAACAATAACGCCTCTGGATGCACATTCTGCAAAGTGGTTTCTGTCTGCCGTTCCATCGCTATCACGCCCCGTTTACAATCCTTCTGTTATCAGCATATACAAAAAGCTGCTCCAAGGTGCCTTGGAACAGCTAAAAATAGAACTATTTTATTTTCGCGAAGAATAGACTGAAAAGCGTTGTCACCGCTCTCCACCTTTTACCAGTTTCCAAAATCGCTTGTGCTTTTGTAAAAATTCCAGTTCTGGGTCCTGTATGGCGTAATTGCGGTTCTCATCATCCAGCGCAATGGCTTTTTCCAGCGCCAAAAGCCCCCGCATAGCTTCCCCCATCAAAGAATAGGTGCAGGCCGCGTTATACCACAAATCAGCATTATCCGTTGTCATAGCCAGCGCTTTTTCATGGCAGAACACTGCGTCATCAAACTCCTGCTGTTCAGCCAATTCGATACCTAAGTTGGAATAGAGATAATAATTATCGGGCTCCCGCAGAAGCGCCAAAAAATAAATATGAATTGCCTGATCGGCCAACCCCAACGCCGATAATTCCACTGCAATGGCAATCATCTCCTGGGCGGTGGCAGCCAGTTTCAGCGCCCGACAAAACCACTGGGCTGCTTCCTTGTCCTTT
>CABQBF010000014.1 GCA_902462325.1 uncultured Peptococcaceae bacterium | reverse complement strand
AAATGGGCTGACGCTTTGGACATTGCCGCCGCATGTTTGCTATATGTTCTTACCGTCACCTTTTCCACTTCCTTCACATAAAAATAACGCTCACCTTCCGGCAAGCGCTTGACGAATATTTTTCTCTGTGGTAGGATATACATATAAAAGGAGTTGCCGCTTTTAGCGAGGCGGTTAGTCCGAAAATTTACGGTTTGGCCGTCCTACTAAGGGCGGCATTTTTTATTGCTTTCTACTTGTTACGAAACAAGGAAGCTAAGCCTATCAGTACCAAACAAAACGTAAACAGTTCTGTCCATGTTACCATAAGGCATCACCTCCTTTTCAGGAAGTGACTAACCGCCAAGCGACAACTCTGTTTCAGATTATACCACACAATCATGTGTTCTACAATAACTATTCGTCAGACAATTCCGGTAAACCAGCTACAGATGTCAGGAGTGATAACACACCCGCCAATAGCGCTGCACTGCCTACCATCATCCAGTTTACTTCATCCATTACCGCAGCGGTTCCGATGGTTGCTACTGCCGTTTGAGCTACCGTCTTAACGGCCCGCACACCTGCCGCTTTCATCCAGTTTACAAGCTTCTTGTCCACTTTTACACCTCCAAACGTAAAGGGCGCCAGCATAACGCCAGCACCCTGGATTGATTACAGTGTGATATAGATTTTCTTGTCATCTAAACGGGTGAAGGTAACATCCAGCTTTTCCCCGCGCTTCTTGCATTCCATCCGTTTAATGCGTACCGCTTCACCATGGTCCGGCTTGTACCATACCGCTTTTTCGTAGCTGCTGTAGTTGCTCTCAGACGCTGTATTTCGCCCCATCCGTTTAGCGGTATTCCGCAGAAATTCATCTGTAATGTAAATGTCTGTTTTTGTTTCGTTGGATGGTTTTACCTCTACGTCAAACGTACCGATTACATTCCCTGCATTGTCATATTTGTTGTGTTTGATTGTTGTCATTTTTCATTCTCTCCCTTTAATTTTTAAATTTTAGTCTCCGCAGCAATGTTCGCGGATTTCATCAATTCTGTGATGGGCCTGCTTGGCTGACTGTTCTACTGCGCTAAGCCTGGACAAAATATCTATACTCTGCAGCTCCTGTTCCCGCTGCCAGCGTTTGATATCATCTATCCCTGACTTTACATAGCCGATTTCTGTCAGCATGGCTCCATCTCGCTTGCCTTCATCCTTGCTAACTGATATCCTTCCCAGAAAAAAGGTCAGCAAGGCTAACGCCACCGTGATATACGGCAGCAATTCTTGCAATGTCACACACTACCACCCCCTTTGGCATAAGAAAAAGCGCTTACCTTTTGGCAAACGCTTGACGAATATTTTTCAGTATGTTAGGATATAGATATAAAGAGAGTAGCCGAACGGCTTACCCTCATAATCGTTTTAGTGGATTGCTCCCGTCAACTTTCTCAGGGCAGACGGGAGTAATTTTTTATTTCAAAAAACTACTTTTTCTTACTCTTGTCCAAGGCGATAATCCCGACAACGAGTAAGCCAAACGTAAACAAACACGTTAAAGCGTCCCATGTCACCATGACTATCCCCCCTTAAAGGGCAAGCCGTCCATACCGTCATGCGCTGAACAAAACAGCGTGACTACTCTCTGTTTCTATTCTATCACACAATCATGTGTTCTACAATCTTTTCTTTCACCACAAGCATACGCATCACCGCCTTTCCAGAAATAAAAATTTTACAAATCAACATTTGCCCATCTATTCAAGTTCATTCGTGCCGCAGATTGCATTTCATAAACATATGCTGCCTGGTCAGCAGTTAAGCCCATTTCCTTTCCTTTTACAAGAAATTTATTCTTTTTGCTGCCCGGACCTTTCGTAACTGAATTGCCTTTTGCATTGACATCTGATTTCGTTTGATATGCAACAATGCTGGCTTTTGCAAAATCTGTTGTAGACATATTCAGTTCTTTTAGTTTATTTAGAACCTCCACCGATGTATCATAATCAAAGACATTGTATAATGCTTTTCTGGCACTATAATACTTTCCGGGGCTTGTCCCCGACTGCAGCACTTTTTCATAAGTACTGTTTTCATATTTCACGCCGCGACCATCCAGCATTTCTTTCTTTGCTTTGTAATTGGCCAATTCATACATATCTTTGATAGTGTCAGCTCGTTCCTCCACACTCATTTGCTGATACCAGGAGCTATTCATATAATCCATGATGAATTTCTGGGCGCTTTTCCCTTTTGTCCTAGCAAATTTTGAATACTCAGCAGGTGTCATAGAATATGTTTTTCCGCCGTATTCCAACGAACTTTTGGCTGTTGCCGGCAATACACCGCTTTCGCCTGTCTGTTCATACAATTTTGTCAATTCTTCATCCAGTGCCGTGCGCTTGTTGCTGCTGTAGGTACCGGGATTGATAAAATTATGAATCACACGCATCGCGATATCCCCTGCTTCATCTCCGGCAGATTCCCGCTTGCGCTCATTGCCCCATACATCAATACTGGCCTCATTTTGTTGCGACAATACAGGAATTTTGCTGCGCTGCTGCCGCAGGAAGGATTCGCCGGTTTTCGTGTACGGACTATCCTTTGAAGCATAACTGCTGCGCACCGTGTCATCAATAACACGGGCAACTGCCCCAATCGGAGATGGAATAAACTGGCCTGCATAGCTTGTAGCAACATTTGCTGCCAAGGTAGAAGCAATATCTCCTGCATTACCACTATAACTAGCTACTGCCGACGCTACACCTTGCATGCAACTCATCTCAAATACTGGGTCTGCAATCTTTCCTGCAGCACTGATAGCTCTAGCCAACACCGTTTCGTCCGTTTCATCATATTTTCCGCTAAACAGTTGATTATATACCTCTACACCAGTCAATAAAGGCATAGCAGACGGCGATAGCCAGTCTATTGTATAGGTGGCGCCTGTTTCTGGGTCACGAACAGCAAAATTCTGGTCGCCCATTTGCGAATCATATCTTGCCTTTCTACTATCGTCATCATCGCCGGTAGTTGTCAACAAGCCTTGCGCTGCCAAATACATACCAGCGGCCAATAAGGCACTCCCGGTTACATTTGCAGCCAGACTTTCTAATACATCGTTTAATGTATAGCGTGATTCTCTTTCAACTTTTTCTTTCTCATAACGTCCTGTTTCCTCATTATAGCGTTTCTTCGTCTGCTGAGTTCTTACCACATCCAATAGCTTATAGCCAGTCATTGCCAGCCCTGCCGGGCTATATTCGACACCACGGGTAATGATATTCATAGGCGTTTTCTTAAAAGGAAATACAGCGCCCACAACGATTTTTGAAGCAACATTCGTATTTTCAAGCCGGCTAATAGCTTTCGCCATTCGATTGTCTTCCGTAAACGTCGCTTTTCTTGCCTGCAAACCAGCATATTCCATACCTTTACCAATGGATGCTCCATTAGGTTTTACCACATTCAAAGCCGCATCTCTGGTTGTAATGCCGTTGGCTTTCATATAGTCCACCAATGCATTCACGTAAGTAGCATGCTTGAACAGCATATCTTCTGCATCCAGTGCATTTCCCACAGCAAACTTTCCATTGCCAGCAACTTGTTCCAGCACATTCCCTGCAGGTGAATGGCCAAATACCCTTCTATCGTTATTAAACTGCCCCGCCACATCGTCATAACGATTGCCAACATTGCGCATAGCTCTCTTACCATCAGTTTTCCAAGCAAGTTCCGCATACTTACGCAATTCTTTTGTCTTTTGACCTGTTTTATTCACCAAGGAATGATTTTGTTCTAATTCCATTCCCGTCCGCTTTTTATTGGCTAATGATACCGTATCTTCCAGCGCAGCAGAAATTGCATTAGTTGGAATCCGCGCCGCCTGCATAGCCACATTACTAATTAAATTGCGGATATGAGTACGAGGATTAGAAAGCATTGCCGTATAACGAATAGCATCTAGTTTATCTTGCCATGTTCCTTCTGTCTGCTTTGCCATTCTGGCAATCTCTCTATCCCAAATTTCACTGCGCCGCAGATTTCCTCGCGCTTGTAAAAACTCCTGCGCTGTCTCATTAGAGATTTCTGGAACCCTACTCCTACCATTCTTGATTAAGCTATTATTAATCCGTCGCTGCGCATTTTTCAGCGCCATCAGTTGACCTTCCGGCGTTAGCCGTTTCAGCATTTTCAATGCTTGAATGTTTTGTCCAGATTCAGTTCCAATGATGGCCAAATCAGAAACAAAATCGACCGCTTTATCATAGGCCCCTGCTTTTTGAGCTTCTTGAATTAGGCGTTCCAATGTGGCAATATCCTTAGAATCAATTCGCTGTCCAGAAGTAATCGCCTTATGCAGTTGTTCCCCTGCTTCTTCCCAACCGTTTTCTGCAATTCGTTCATTGGCTGTTGCTAAATCCGCTCTATTACTGGTTGGTTCATAAACAAAGCGCCCCAATTGCATGTCTGATTTTAAATCATTGGCAATACCGCTTCTTGTTCTATCCTGCACCTGTTCCGCTTCCATTGCTGTATTTGTAAAGCCACGTACCCTGTCAAAATCGCTAGTCTGTTTTGGCACCTGCACATCACGATTATTTCCAGCAGGATTTTCACCAGGCGGGATTGCTCCGTACTGGTCAAGATTCTCCTGATAACGGTCAGTGTTCAGACTATAACGAACACCCGAATCGGTGTTTACTTTCGCATATTGCCCTTCCAGCGAATCAATCCAAGCCACATCTGCAAGTGATACTGTCTTGCTGTACACCCTACCGCCGCCAGCATAATTCTGAGCTTCCATTTTTGACGGCGTAACAAAAACGCCCTGCGAAATAGGATAAGAACTGTAAATAGTAATCTTTCCTTTTCGCAAAGCGTTCTGTGCGTCTTGCTCTGTATAATCCGGCGTGAAGTTATCTTCCTGTATCGCCTCTTCAAATGTCAGGATATCGCCCATTTCGCGAATGCCGGTATGATAGTCATCTTGCATGGGATTGCTGTTCTGGATAATCGCCAACTGCTGCGCTTTTAGATTTGCAGTGTCTATGGCATAACTCTCTCCGCCCTCTGTATAAACAGTGTCTGCATTACCCATCTGCGGCTGCTTCTGGCGACGCTGCTGCCCGTCCTGCGTCACACCTTCATACTTCATGCTTTGCAGACCGCTTCGGTAGATTTCCTCAGCTCTCTGCAGAATTTCCCGCTGTTGTTGTTCCACTGCACTGAGCTTTCCGGTAAAACGCTGTAAAATTTGTTGAATTTTTCTCCAAATACGTTGCGCCAGATTGGGCTGCTCCGCAATCACCCGCCTTGCCACTGTTTCGTCTACCATCAGCCTTTCTGAAAATTCAGCCCCAATTTCATCCCATGCCGCGTCATTATCCAAATTGATGCCGCTTTCCGCATACTGCGCTATTTTTTCATTCAGCATATCTTGCTGGGTAGCGCTGGGATTCTCCATCCTGTACCATTCCCACGCCAAATCCTGCAAATCTTTGTGTTCATCGGCAACTTTCATGGCATGATAGGTTTCATGGCCAAGAACCTTGCGCATACTTTCAGCGCTGGTTACGCTGTTACCATCCAAAACAATATTGCCGTCACCATCAAACATCCCATTGGCGTTGTGTGGAAGTCCATCTACAACACGCACATTCATGCCGCTTACGCTTCCAACACGTTCCAGCCATTGCCGGGCATCGCGAGAAATCCGGCTTATGTCATAGTCCACAAACTGCTGTACCGGCTGCTGATTAGAAACGGTTGCTTTCTGCTGTACTGCTTCCTGTGGTTGTATGGATTGCAGTCTGTTATAGATGCCGTTTGCTTGCTCAATCAACGCCTGTGCATCTTCTACCGTTGTTGCCTGTTCAATCTGACTTTCCAGCTTCTGTAGCTGCGTTTGTAAATCGCTGGCTGTCATACCATGATATAAATATTCCTCATTGGCCGGAATAGGACCATCCAGACTTTGGTATCCATTCTGCAGAGAATCAGCCACAAAAATTTCTGCCCGCTTGGCATTAACCGTATTTTCCCGTCCATGGTCATCCACCAGGCGCTGTAGACCATCCTTTATTTGAGGATACTCCATACCTGCCTGCAACATTTTTTCAATAGGTTCCGATTGTAGCCGTTCTGTGGTACCTAGCGCCTGTGCGTTTCTGGTTTCAGCATTGAAGCTATAATTCCTGCCACCTTTGATACCGTTTCTTACATCGTTTAACAGGATAGAGGCCTGCTCTTGGAATATGGGCCGTACTGCCGGATTCTCCTGTTGGTAGGCTTTTACATCTCTCGCCCCTACATTCTCAATGGTACGTTCAGCCATATCTAATACTGGCCGCTGCAATTTCGGCCCAATCTCATTACTCCGCATAGCATTCCCATTTTGTACCTTACCTGACAAATTACCGGCTTCGTTATTTGCCGTCTGCTGGCTTTGATTGCCCCGGATGGTATTGTCTATCGCATTCTGAATTATCTCTGTTCCTGCCGCATTTTGCGTTTCCTGTTGTGCTCTCTCTTCAATGGAACGGTTCCAGGCTTCTTCAATCCGCTGCCTTTGCTGATATGCTGGCGTACTCTCTATGGCAGCGTTGGCCCCCATTCTCGCTGCACCGGCAGCACCTTTCATAACGCCAGATGTCAACATACCTAATGCACCCGCATAAGCAAGCTGTTCTAGCGTTGCATTTTGCGCATTCGGATTATAAATCCCGCGCTGCAAATATGGGTCAACACCCTCAGCAATAACTTCTTCTATACCTTCACCGGCAATATCAATTCCCGCTTCAGTAGCTTTACGCAAAGTAGGGTTTTTAATACCTTTCGCCAAGGCTTTGCCCGGATGGAGCAAACCGGGCAATCCTGGTATACCTCCTACCAACATTTCCGTCCCTGTTTCCAATGCCGCCGTACCCAAGCCATATAATCTAGCCTGGTCTAAGGTACTGCCATCATTCAACGCTTGCATCTCGCCCAGGCCACGGGCATAGTTTCCCATGACACCCATCGCACCTATCCCGCCTGTTGCTGCACCAGCAGCAATTGCGGGCAGCATAGGAATTGCATTAGACACTACATCAGACACAACCTGTTCGCCTTTACTCAACGGACCGTATTTATTTGCAATAGCCTGCTGCTTCTGTGCTGTTTCAGCCGCCAACCTGCGCTGAATTTGCCCATACGCCGCATTCTGCGCGGCCATAATCTCTGCATTATTTCCTGGCCGTACTAAACCCATAGCTTCTACCACAGCCGCATACGGATTACTTTCAGCTATGCCAGCTCGTCCTATATCCATTGCACTAGAAAAAGCGCCGGCTTTTGAGCCTTGAACTAAGTTGGTGACACCCTGCTCTCCACCCGATTTCAATGCCTTTGGAGTAATTATTTTTGGAACGGCACCGGACAACTGTCTCAATTTTTGTGCCCGATAGTCACCAATAGCTTGATTTACTATTTTCGCTTTTTCTGATTCACTACTTGCTTTAATTAGCTTCGGGCGAATATCGCGATTAATAGCTGTACCATCCTTCACACTTTCTGCTCGTTTTGCAGGCGCGGCAGCTATTACCTGCTTTGTTTTTGCCTTGGCTGTTGCAGATTGCTTCAAGGCTTCATTATACGCTTGCGCTTGCTTCGCTGGAGTTTCACTCTGTATAGAATTATTGCTGCCTTTTGTGCCAAACTGTACATAGGGGGCCTGCTTATTCGCCTTACGCCACTTATTGAAATTAGCCGTGTTTTTCTTTACGGTTTCTTCATCCGTTTTCTTTTTCTTGGCCATTACACAGCCCTCCTACTATTGTTTTTTCCCTACCAGATAATTAGCCACTTGCGTTAAAGGATTTATGCTTGGTTGTCCTGTATACCACAATCCTGCAATGTCATACTGTTTTTCTGCCGCCGTTTCGTTGCCTAAAGGATATTCGGAAGCCCCTGACGACCGTTTACTGGAACTCCCGCTAGATTTTTTTAGACTGTTCTGCAACTTCTGATTGGCCAAATACTGATTTTGTAACTGTGCCGCTGCCAACTGCCGCTCCATTTGTGCAGTCGTAGCCCCGCTGGTCTGACTGCCATTCGGCCAATAACCGCTCGATACCAGCCCCAGGTTGCTCAACGAATTGACCAATCCCATATCGCTCAACAAGCCGTTATTGTACATATCCTGATAATAGGCCGCCTGCTGCAGCTTCTGATTGTATGCCTGCTGACTTAATGTATTTTCATACTCCCGTTCTGCCTGCTGCTTCTGCCATTCCCATTGCGCCTGCTGCATCGCCAGCTGTTGCTGCTGATACTCCCGCTCATAGGCGGCCTGCTGCTGTAACGCCAATTGTGCCTGCTGTAAGGCCCGATTGGCTTCATCATTGGTCACCTGATAGGTATATTGGCCCATATTACTGTAATAATCAGATAGCGCCTGCAGCTCCTGCTGGGATAGGCTGGAAAACAGCGTGCCTAAGTTCTGATTAATGGTATTGATGTTGCTGTTATACTGATTTTGCAAGCCCAATTGTGCGCTCTGCATGGCTCCCGAAGTGCCAAGGCCCTGCGCCGATAAGGTCTCGTTCATAGCCCGGCCCGCCAGCAGATTATTGATATAGGCGCTTCTGGCCTGCTGCTCCGCATCGGCCTGCGCCTGCTCCTTTTGCTGCGCCAGCCAGTCCTGTGTCGCCGTCAATCCATTTTTCAGCAAGGCTTCGATCTGAGAGAGCAGATCGCTGTTCCCGGTCTGCTGCGCATAGCTGCTCAAATTATTGATATAGCTGATCGCGCTGTCCACATTGGCATTGCCAGTATAACTGGTATTGCCTGCATTGGTAGCAATATTTTGCGTCGGCGTAATCCCTGCATTGATGTTGAAGTCATTCAGCGCCGCGTTATACGCCGCCATGAAATCGCTGTCCTCTCTGGCATAGGGATTGTTCTGCATATCGCCAAAAATAAAAGACAGGTTATCCAGATTTCCTGTCTTGCCATTTACATATTGAGCATAGTTAGAGCTATCGCCTCCATTCGCCCCGGCCAGATAATCCTGCCCGCCATAGCTAAACCATAAACTATCTGCACTGTTAGAGCCATCGGCCCCGGTGTGCTGCTTCACAAACTCATTTCCGGGCAACAGATTGCCGCCTGCTGTATAGATGGCCTTATCGCTGGTATAATCCCCTAAGCCCAGTCGCGTCAGCTCATTGTTCACATCCTGCAGCGTTACAATGCCGCTGCCATCAGCCTTAGCAGCACCGATGCGGTTATATAAGCTTTTCACATAATCGGCTGTATCGATAGATCCGCCGCCGTTTTGTTTCACCGCCTGCTGCAAAGCATACTGCAGCGCTTCATTGCCCCGGCTGTAATCCTTGACTGTGTAGGTACCATTTTGGTTGGTGAACGTGTTTGTAGGCGTGTAGCTCACGCCGTTGCCTTGTAAGTCCGACTGCATAGCCTGATGCGTTGCGTTATAATCCGTATCTCCAGGCCGCACCAGACGGGAAGTCCCATCCGTATAAATGACATTGATAGTACCATTGCTATCCGCTACCTGATACTGTTTGCCTGTAGCGCCAGCATAGCTCTGCCAGCCCGTCTGTGTACTGGGCGTTGTGGTCACCGTGTTTCCAGAGCTGTTTCCTCCGCTCTGCTTGCTGCCGGATACCGCCTTTCCCGTGCCGGAAGAAATCACATTCCCGCCGCTACCGGTGCCATAAGAGTAACCGCTTTTGGAATCTCCGCCGCCAGACCAGGTTTTCCCGCCATCATAAGAAATAGATTCCTTGACAGTTCCACCCGGCTTTCCGCCGCCATCATATTTAATGATTGCCATACTCTCACCCTTTCTATAAAAAATAGCACCCGCCTTTTGGCAAGTGCTTGATGAATATTTTCTACTGTAGTTAAGATATAATTATAAAGAGAATTGCCATGACACGTTGCCAGCGTGCCAGCAAACAGAATCGACAAACTACCCGCCGCTCTTGTGAGGATTGTGGCAGGTAGTCTTTTTATGTGACTTTAAAACCTTACTACTTACGCAGCAAGGCGATGATCCGAACTACCAATGTGAGTAATAAAATCCATTCTGTCAATGTCACGATCATCACTTTCCCTCATCAGCGGATGCAACCGCCTGCCGTTATGGTTACTCTCTAGTCCATATTTTACCGCACAACCACATATTCTATAATAGCTGTTTATGCCGCATGACAAGACAGCTGTTGTAAAATAATTACTCAGAAGTTATTGACGCAATAAATTCTTCTATGTTAGTTTGGTCTACGTCAACATATTTACCTTCTTGTCCAGCGTAGTAAAAACGGCCCAAAAAACCTTGCCTCGTTTTTATAACCTGCGTTCCAGCAGCAATATAAACATTTTTATCCGTGTCTACTTTGACACATGATGGAATGGTACCATTACCAGAAAAAATCTCTTTATTACTATAAAATGCAGTAACAGCAGTTCCTGGGCCTGGTATATATACTTCGCCTTCATAATCCATTGCAATCCCATATATAGGTGTATCGGCAAACCTGCTTTCGATACTCCATTGACTAAGACTACTTAAATCCCCGCTGAGAGCTCCATAATAAAATGACATGTCATTTCCACCTACAATAATAAAATCCTGTTCCGTAAATTCGATCGTACGGATATAGCCATTCATTGTAAGCACCCACTGTTCTGTACCGTTGGGATCAAATTTCCTCAATTGCTTATCGTAGCCGCCGCAGTAAACATTTCCGTTAGCGTCTATTCCAATAGCAAGAATCATATTTGTAGATATCGCTTTTTCCCATACAAGAGCGCCAGATGAATTGAGTTTCTTTATACCTGCCATGTTAGATACATTGGTATACGCAAAATATACATTGCCTGAAGAATCTGCGCAGACACAATTAATTAAGGAATTAGAAACTATATATTCCCACGCTTTTTCGCCAGTAGGATTAAGTTTATAAATTGCTCCTGAAGTGTATATAGAAAGATTCCCCGTAGTGCCAGCAGTCGCCGCTCCACTACGTGCGCAATAAACATTTTCACTGTTATCTACCCCAGCAACATAAGCAGTTGTTCCGACTGAAAAATTCCATAGTTCCTGCCCATCGCTATCTAACTTTCGTACTGAACCGTCCTCAGAACTACTATATATATTGCCGTTATCATCTAATCCCAAGTTTGTCACTCTATCAGTATGCCCTTCGAAAATCCGTGTTTTATCTGGAATGGCTACCCCTGTCTCAATCTCGCCAATATTATCCGCCATAGTCTGAAAGGCTGCGTCGGCCGCCGTCGTTACCCCTTTTGCAGTGATGGCCGCGGCGACCAGCGTCTTGCCATCACTGACAGATTTTTTTACTTCTTCCAGCTCCGCTTTTTTTGCCAATTGTATATTTCCGCCGCTGCTGCCAATATACAGCTGCTCTTCATCGGTCGTGAACCCAAATTCGCCTTCAGCCAGCGTAGGCAGGTTTTCATGCAGCCCTCGTTTTATCTGTAATTTTCTCGCCATCATATCTGCCTCCTTATGTAAAGGGAGCAGTCCTTCCCCCCTGCTCCCTGTCTGTCAGTTCCTATCTAAAACGTCCCGCCGTCAATATCGCCCACCGATACCACGCCGTTTCCGATCTCCAGGCCGCTGCCAATTTTTACCCCACCCAGGGTACTGGCGCTGGCAGTCGGTAAGGCGTAGACAGTATCCTGCGCCGGAATCCCCAATGCGGTAATATCTGCTTTGGCAACCGCTTCAGCTGCGCTCACATGACCTTCCGCGTCCACAGTCACTTTATATAAACCGCTGCTTTTAGCCGTAAAGGTAGGATGGACGTATTTATTATACAACGTATCAAAATAGGTTTTCAGCGCCGCCTTGATGACTGTAAAAGTGATCTTCTTGCGGGTGTTATCGGCTGCGCTGTCCATAGCTACCACACTGTCAGCATCCGCAATACTCGTTTTGGCAGTCAAAGCGCTCAGATTTGTTTCCGCGCCTACATCAGAAGCCGCCAGGATAACCGCTCCCGTCTTTCCATTTACCGACAGCACCTTACAGTCTGGTGTTTTCAGCCATTTCCAGTTTTCCAGTACAGATGCCGTATCGCCGGCCAAAATATACGATTTACTTTCATCAGTACGAATACAGACATCGCCCTTCTGCGCGGCGAGCGCCAGCATAGCCGCCTCAGTAGCTACTTCAAAGGTCTCGCTAATAACAGTTGCAGGCAATAAGCTTTCCGCGATCTTACCATTACTTTCCACCACAACAACATTACCGGCCGCCGTACCAGTATTCTTAGCCGCCGCACTGCCCAGACCGCTTATATCGCTTAGCGCGATCTGGCTGGCTTCAGTGACGCGGCCTTTGGCATCCACTGTGACCTTGGTATAAGTGCCGGCTGTCACACCGCTGTTTGCCAATGTCAGCACCAAATCGACATCAGCAGTACCATCAAAAGATACTGCCGATGCAGCTGCATCCCCTGATGCAGAAAAGCTGCGAGCGGTTTTCAATTTAGCCGCTTCATCCGCTGTACCACCGGTCGGATTAACGTGTATATTGCCGCTCGTTGTACCAATATACACATTACCGGTATCTAACGCCACCGCAAATTCCCCTTCTGCTAGCACCAGACTTGCCACATTTGCCTGTAATCCCCGCTTGATCTGAATTTTTCCCATTTTCAAAAACTCCCCTCGATAAAAAAATAAATATATTTGCCTTAGCGAATATTTAGATCACCCCGCCGTCAAGCACCATGTTCCCATGCGCGTTCGGATCGCTCTCATGCTCTGCCAGTGTGGCCGCCGCTTCCGATACGCTGTCAAGATTGCCATCCACATTCAAATTGCTGTGCGCATAAATAGACGCTATATGGAGCGCCACAGCGTCCGCCTCCCCATCCTCGAAGTGACCACAATCGATATCGCAGTGAAAAACATCCTGCATTTGGCCAGTAGGATCATATACACTCCGCTCTAAAAAGTCGCCGCCTGCAATAGCGCTGGCTCTATCGGCTTCACGTTTTGCCCTGTCGGCCTCACCGGCTGCGCTATCAGCACTGGCCGCCGCTTCTGCAGCATGCCCCGCAGCAAATTGTGCCTGAGCTTCCGCCTTCGTTACCTCTGCTGCAGCCAATGAGACGGTATCTTCCTTTAACTGCACAGCCTCCTGCATCGCCTCCGCCGCACTGGCTGCACAGCCGCAGGCTTCCTCCGCGCATTCCTGCGCTGTAACTTTGCTATCTGCCGCACTGTTGGCGCTGGCTAAGGCATTACTTGCTTGAACTCCTGCTTCTGCCGCATGATTCGCCGCTGCGCTCTCCTTCGCCTCCAAATAGGCTGTCGCATCCGCTGCCAGATGTTCCTTCGTCACCGACGCCAGCACTAGCCTTGCCACCAGGACGCCTGCGTCCTCTGATAAGGCGACAGTTTCGCTGTCCTTCAGTTCCGTCTGCGTCAAAAAGGCAGATAGATCCACACTCTGCTCTGTACCGTCGACTAAGGTTAACACAAACTGCTGTCCTTCTAACCGTACATCCAGCGCCACCTTCTCTAACGCCGTATTGATGGTTTTTATACTGCCGTCATATTTGGTAACGGTGAAAACGCCGGTATTCTCCACAAAGCCGATCTCCTTTACCAGCGCCTGCGCTTCCGTCTTATCAAACTTTTTATCTACATCGATATTGGACTGCTCAATGCTCTGCTTGGCATCCAGCAACACCTTAAAGGCCGCCAGGATCTCCTGCACCGTATAGCCCGATACCCCTGTGATCTGGACCGCCCCGATATTCGCGGCGCCCTCTGTGCTTGACAGCGCGTCAATCAGCGCATTCAGCTTAGGCGCTACCACCTGCTTGGCTCCGGCGTCAAACCGCGCCTTCAGCATTTCAGCAGAAAAGCCCGCCTCCGACGGCCTGTCCGGCAGCCCCATAATATCCTTATCATCAAACTCTTCACTTGTAATCTTATACGCTTCAATTCCCATATCATCATCCCTTATACTTGCCTGCCACAATGAAGCTGGCTTCCATCTCATAAAAGCCGAAGCCCTCACCGGCCACATTGTTTTCGATGCAGAACTGAATCAGCATAAACTTTTTCGCCTTGGCATTGGCAGCAATTATCATCGGAAAATCATCCGTGGTAAAGGATAGCCGGTTGAAGTCGATATCATGAAAGTCAAAGATATCGGTGGTTTCCCGCTTGACCAGCTGCAGATTGCTCTTATAACGATAATAGATTTCCACACTGCTGCGCCGATAGGACGATAACATCAGCCAGAAGCCCTTCAGCGTTTTATACCGGCTGATGGTTTCAAAGCTGAAAATCGGCGTATACCAATAGGCCCGAATCGGCTCCCCATCGTCGTTATAGGCATTGTGGGCCGCCGTATTCTCACGATCCAGCATAAAGATTTTTACCTTGCCGTCATTATCGCCAAAATAAAGCCGCCCGTCATACTCCCACCACACCCGGCAATCGATGTTGGTCAGATAATACCACTCATACTGAAAGGTACTCTGCGGCGCATTCTTCTCATAATTCTTCTGCCTGCCATCGGCCACATACACATGATTGTTCACCGCCAGATAATAATAGTTGTTGTACTCCTTGGCCACCGCCTCAGACAAATCCGCTTCCCTGGTAAGCCTTGGGTCCACATACCAGCTGCGCCCCTGAGCATACCGCTCCGCCGTCAGATATTGGGTAGTCAGTGCATACACCCCCTGCCGGGCCAAAAATAACGGCTCCGTATCCAGCCGCTGAAAGCAGTATTTGCTGATAGCGCCCCCACCGGCAATGGAGCCGGAGATGGCAAACTGGGTTTTGCCGGTGCTGGCATTGGTAGCGCCGGTCACCAGAAAAATGGTCTGGTCCTGCTCGTTATCCTCCTTATGTACCGCCAGCATATCATTGATGAGCGAATAGCCCATAATAGCGCTGGAATCCTGGCCCAAATAGGCATAATTTTCACCGGGGAAATAGCAGGGGTCGTTAATCCCCGACCAGTAATGAAAGTTTTTGGCCTCCTGATTGCCCGATACAAACACTCGGTCTGTGGCGCCGTTGACGCCGTACTGAATGGCAATGGTGCATTTGTTGATCAAATCGGCGGTGTAGTCAGTGGCCGCCGAAAAGGTGATTTCCACATTATCAGTTCCGGTGGCAGGACTTTTCCCCGGCGCTGCTTTAAACGTAATCACGCCGGTTGTACGATTTACCGTAAAATCCGTTGTCTCCGTCTTGTCCACCCAATCGCCGCTGGCATTTAATACCCGCGCCGTAACCGCCGTGCTGTCGATTTTCATATCGTCGACAGCCAGCCGGTATTCGGTAGCCGTTTCTGTTCCATAAAAGCTGTAGGTTCGTTTCGTGGTCAGCACATTGACGTCATCCACCACACTGCCGCCGGTGCCATCCGGGTTTTGACTGGCGATACACAGCGGTACCGTGGCCACATCGGTTACCTTCTTCGCGCTGAACGCGCCGTCAAACTCCCCATAGACCAGATAGGTCTTGCCGTCTAAGATATACAGCTTCTTGTCATTCTGAAAGGCCGTTGAGCGCTGATTATTCATATCGGAATAGATAAGAGAGCCGGAAGCGGCAAAGACGCCGTCTGTTCTTACCCATTCATAAAGCTTGGTGCCGGCATGGACCAGAAATTTCTCCACATCCTCCGTAGCTAACCGGTAAATCCCATTGATACGGCTGCCAAAATCCGCAACAGTTTCATAGCCGGTGCGTTTAACCGGCTTACCGGCCAGGTCGGATATGATATTCTGCGCGTCAGGGCTGCGACTCTTGTCCATCTGTGTCGGACTGCTGGCGAAGTCTACGCCACGAAACTTGGCAATATTTAAATATTTCACCGTTGGTGATGGGCCAAAGTCATATCCCATTAGTATGCATCCTCCGTTTCTACATAAATAGCAGCGGTATACCTGGTCTTGTTTTCCTCGTACTTGCTGGAAAAGAATGTGGCCTTCACATTCTCATCATCCCCCAAAAATAGAAACATCCCGATACCATAAGGCAGAATATTCCGCACCATCTCCTCATGATAGGGTATCTCCTTACTCATGGATTCTATATAAGGCGCCTGGGATAATTCCTCCATCCCATCCCGATATCGCAGGGTGTTTTCATGGGGCAGACATTCAGAAAGAACTGTATTTAAGATAGGCAAGAAGTATTCGCTGTATCCTGAGCTGTTGCTTTTCTAGTCATTCATCAGCCCGATTGTAATATCAAACAGCATTTGCGCTGTAAATTTCATACTCTTCACCGCCTAACAAAAACAGGGGGACTGTCATACACAGCCCCCGCAATCCATCACGCCACTTCGCTGGCTACCGCAGACTTGAATTTTCCTGCTTCTACCGCATAGGCAGAGACAACATCGCCTGTTTTTACATCTACAGCAGCGCTATAAGGCTTCGCTGTATTGCTGTAACGTGGGTCGCTGCCATCTAAGGTATAGTAAACCGAGCCGTTGCCGGTGATGGTGGCCTTTCCTGTTGCAATGGCAATGGTCGGTGTCGCTGTCTGTTTGCCAGTCTTTGCCGCCACATACACCCCGTTTGCCTTTGCACCCAGTACAAACGCATCATAGTAGGAATACCACTCCAGCACACGGCCATTAATTCCAACCACATTGTCCAAAATACGGGCTGTTTTCAGCTTAAACGGCATCAGCACCGATTTCTTATGGGTAATCAGGAAATGCACGTTTTCCGGCAGGTAATTATCCGGCACCTTGACAACCTTCATGTCAGCAATCTGGCCCATCTGCCCCTTAGTCAGAATCTTTTCGGCCAGTTTTTCCACGCCGATAAACTCAGGAGACAGCCGCACTTTGTTGTAATCGGAGGAACCGATATATAAAATACGGTTGCTGGCTGGTACCAGTGCGTTATCCATTGCGGTTGAAGCGTCAAATAAGGTCTGCACAATATTGGACTTCGTAGGTGCAGCAGATAATACATCAATTAAACCGGCATTATTAGCAAACACATTCAAAGCGTACTTATCGCTCATTGGTGTGGTCACTTCATCGGACTGGGATTTCATCACCTTGCCCGCTTTTTTGATATACTGCTGGTCAGACGCATTGCCCTCATCGATAGAGGCCGTCCAGCTCGGTTCCTGCGTCATGGTTAAGGTCTGCAGGGTATCTTCTACCTCTGTAATCTGCCCAAAGCGCTGCAGGCCGCTGCGGGTATAGGTCGTTACAGGAATGGTTTTCAGCGTGGATACGATAATAGACCGTACACCATCAAAGCTGTAGTCATTGGAGGTATTGCCCGCTACAAAGCTATCCACCGTAAACCGCTCTGCAATCTTTTTCGAGTAACTTTCATGTAAATTAATTGCCATCTTTTATCATCCTTTCTCAGTCATCGCCAAACAGAGAGGACAAAAAGACATCGGAACTTTGCGTTCCTGTCCCTGCCGCGCTCCCCGGCGACTGTCCTTTATTCACTTGATTTTGTTTATAGGCTGCGTTTTCATTGCGCAGTTCTTCAATCAGCACTTGTTGATAGGCTTGTTTAATGCTGGTACCGCCTAAAATGGCGTCCTGCATAACCTGCGGCATAGATTCCAGCGTGGGATATTTTTTCTCAAAGCCCGGATACTCCCGCACCAACTCCCCGATTTCCCGGTTAAAGGTGGCCCAACGCTGTGCTTCTGCCTGCTGTTGGCGCTCCATTTGCTGCCGGAGCTGCTGCCGCTGTTGTTCTTCCGCTGCCCGCTGGTTTTGCAGTTCCTCTTTGTCCAATTCAGCGGCTGCCAGTCTCATAGCCGTGTTCTCATCCATATAGCCATCCTGCATTAGCTGACTGGCTCTGGCCTGCACAGTAGACTGTCTGATTTGCTGCTGAAAGGTCGCTAAAAACTGCTCATAGGGCATGCCCGATTGTACTGCCAAACGCTGCAAAAGCTGCTTTTCCGGGCTGTTTTTCAGTTGTTCAATCTCCTGCAGCTTTTTATCATAATTCATACCCTTCTGCGCTAACTGCACCGCCTGTTCCTTGGTTAGCTGCATGGGCTGGCCGTTATAGACGATATCCAGCATGGTTTGTGCTGGCTGTCCCTCCGGCTCGGTCTCTTGACCTTCTTCGGTCTGCTGTTCTTCCTGCGGCGCTACCGTTTGATTTTCCTCTGCACTGGTTGGCGCAGTGTCAAAATCCTCTGGCATGTCCTCCGCAAATAAATCGATACTGTCTAAAGATTCACTGGTTTGTGTTTCTTCTGGCATAAAATATCCTCCCCTTGCCTTGGTTTAGGCATAAATAATAAGCCTTTTTACGTCATGCTCAGGACAGTTGTTTTTTATTCTTCTTCATAGATAATATCAAGCCCATAAGCAACTGCAGCTTCATGTTCAATCCTGCAGCCACGGGCATTTTCCCAACCTTTGCAGAAATACGCTGCATGGCATAAGCTCATATTTTCCAGGCTTTTTGCCAGAAAACAAAGAGGAATTTGCACCACGCCGCGTTCTGTCATGGCTTCATGACTGTACCATTCGTCAGTAAAAAGCGTATTAACAATTTCATACCCTTTTGCTTCAAGGGCTTTCATAGCGCGTTCTCTCGTTGCAATAATTTCTTCATCGCTTTTCCCGCCCATCGGCTGGGATAACATTGCTTTTTTCATTATAAATTCCCTCCCGAAAATGTAACTTTATATGGCTCCCGTGCATCACTTGGCCATATACCATTTCCTAAACCCCTGAAATTAATCTCGCTGTTCTTTTTCTGTCTATCATGCAAACTGAAATCAGTAACAGCCCCGTCTTTATTAACGGTAATCGTGATGGTTTTATCCATGATTTCATCAGATTTTAGCAATTCCAGTACATCATTTAGATTCATTGTGCATCCTCCCTACATCATTGCAGCCGCGCTCATTGCTTGGGACAGCTCCTGCATAGGCTGGGCTTCTACAGGCGCATTCCCTTGCCCCGCCATCATTTGTTGCTGCTGGGCCATAGCCTGCTGCTCTTTAATGGACTGTATAATTTTATCTCTGCCCGGAATATAGCCATCGGGCAGCAGCTCCAGATATTGAAGATTGTCTATCAGTTTCTGTGAAAGCATATTATCTAAAGTCTGCACCTGCATCAGCTCACTCCAATAGGTGGCCTGCCCGATTTCCACCGACAGATTAATATTGATATTCTGCAGTTGGTTGAAATCATAGGTCAGGACCTGCTTCTGGCCGTTATCGTCGGTCAGCTCGGTAATACGCTTACCATAATAAGCTCCCATCATATCAATGAGAATGCGTACCGAATCCTCTATAAACTGATAGAAGTCCATGCGTTGCAATTCTAGCGGCTGACTACTAGCCCGCTGCAGGGCTACAATAGCAGATGTATTGTCGGGCTTGGCATTTCCCAGTGCAGCGTCATATACGCCCAGGCTATCCTTGGTTTTCGTAATGGTGCTTTCGATTAATTCAAGAGCCTGCTGGTTGACAGGCGCAGCGCTGAATACATCGAACACAGCATCACGGGGATTGCCGTTGACGGCCACAGCCTTGGTTACATCATTGCTCCAGCCTTTTGCCAGCTTAGTTTTATCATAGATGAGCTTGGGAAAGGCCATCCGCTTGTTATATTCCATCGCCAGTGCCATTACTTTATTAATATAAATCTGATTGGCGATGACGGCTGTCACCGGTGAGGTGCCATGACAACAGTGCTTCACCCGCTCCCATGAAAAATAGGATATCGGATACAGCTTCATCTGCGTTTTGGTTTCCTTCTCTATGATAGTGGTGCTGGTTGTCTTTAAATAATAAACAAAGCCATCTTCCTTCCAGAATTTCAGCATTACCGTTGTCTGCTTACTGTTATCCTGGCTATGTTCGCTGTTATAATGGCTTTGCAGCTCATCATCGGGACGGATACTGTCTGTATCGGTTACACCGTTGGCGCGGGCCAGTTCCAGAACCTTGGCTGTCGGCATTTGAATTAAGAGAATCAGCCAGGGCTGCGACTGGATATCGTTGGTGGCCCTGTTGCCAAAGACGATATTGGTGTTGTCGATGCGCTCTGTCCGGATAGCTCCCATGTAGGTATAGCCAGTTTCCACTGTAGAATCCCTGTAATGATAGCGCACGGTATCACCATCTACGGCGCAGGCTGTGATACTGTCCCGATTTTGATAGCCGATATTATTCTGCTCAAAGACACAGCCCACTTCCTGCTGCAATATCTTTTCCAACGGCTCCTGCATGGGGCCACTCTGATTATTGACCTCGCATTTTATGCCAATATCGTCCGTTACCAGCATACTGGTCAGATAGTTGACCGAGGGCTTGATAATATTGAACACCGGCTTTTCCAAAGCTGGCGCATTTAGTCCTTCCCACTGCCTGCCGTGATAGAAGTTATTGTTGCGCTTTACATTGTCGTATAAATCAAGGCCCTGCTTGTAGCTTTTATCATCCAGATATTCCTTATAGATTTCCTCCGGCTCCTTCTTGATGTCCATTATCTGCACCTCCTTTCCCGTCATAGTCTAGCAGCATCTGCCACTGGGCCAGCCACTCCTGATGCTGCTTTTCGTCTCTGGTTTCTTCTGGCGCTATATCCGGCAGTCTGGTCTGCTCCATAGGCAGAACCTTGGGCCGCAGAAGCCATAAAGCAAGCGCCATCGACAGCCACCCACAAACAAAGCCTGTCAGACAGGCCGCTAAAATCATCATTCTATCACCCCGAATATCCAAATAGATTGCCTAAACCTTCGTCATAATCAATATAATCGTCGTCTTTTGATACCGGCACTTCGGCAGCACTGGTCCAGTACACACAGAAATAACGAATGGCGTCGTTGCTGTGCGTGATTTCATGGGGCTGCTTAGCCGCGTCATTGACGACCTTTTCATCGTACTGCAGGGCAGGGATACAGCGAATCAGATTGACGCAGGTATTGAAGATGCGCAGTCGGGCTATAGGCGTCCCCTGTTCGCCGGGCACAACGCGCAGCCATTCCTTCATAGCCATCCAGCCATTGATGCGGTCATTGGATACCTTGGTCAGATACAGCCCTTTTTCTGCAAAAAATTCCGCTGTACTTCTGCCGGTCTGGTTCTGCCGGTTCCATAAATCAGGGGGCGCCAGTGTTAGTTCAATTTCCTCATCGGGCGTTGTAAATTCCAGAATGCGTTCTGCTGCCACGGAAGCAATATGCCCGTTGTTGTTGGCTCCTTTGTGGTTGTCCCGCCCTTCGTACAGCTCCCGGTAGACATAGCCAGCGCCACGCTCATCCAGTGCTATCCAATAGGCCGCCAGCATATCAGAGCCATAGTCCAGGGCAATATATTTGCGCCAGTGCTTTGGTATCATGACAGGCTCGATGACATGAATATTAGCGTCAAACTCCGGAAAAAACTGACCGCTGAATAAATCCCAACTGCCCTCCAGCCATGCTTTGCGCAAATCAGGCGGCAGACTTTCCAACTGCTCCACGTATTGGGGGTCATGCTCTAAAAGATTGACATTGTCGTAGACAGTCGCCTTGATGAAGGCGTATTCCTCCGGTTTTTCCCCTGCCCGGTACTGTCTGCTGATGAACAGCCGCTTCACCCACTCATGGCCTACGCCGCCAGGGTTGCAGGTCAGGTAAAACCGTTTTGGAAAACCGTTGGCACCACGGATGCACACCTTCAAGCGGTCAAACATGTATTCGGTAAAATGGGTGGCTTCGTCCATGAAAATGACATCGTATTCCTGCCCCTGATAGCGGTTTACATCTCGGTCGCTGTCGCAATAGCCAAAGATGATACGGCTGCCGTTAGGAAAGTAAAAGGTCTTGTCGGTTTCCTTATAACGGGCAATGGCTTTCAGCGTTGCCTGCAGCGGCAGAATGTGATTGTGCAGCAGCTCCGGATAGGTACGGCGCAAAATCAGCATGGTAATGCCGGGATAGTGAAGGGCTAGCAGCGGCGCTTTAAACCGCACCGCCCAGCTTTTGCCGCCGCCCCGAGCGCCGCCATAGGCTGTGTAGCGCACCTTGCTGCGCAGGAATGCTTTTTGCTTCTCATTGGGGGTTCCCATCTCAATCTGCATATTCCTCTACCTCTTTTGACATCCGCACATGGATGGTTCTATCCGACATATTGTTCTTGCTGGTCTCTGCTTTCAGCTTATCTATTCTCGCCCGCTGTTCTTCTGTCGCCATATCCATATGATTGGCCAGCCAGTCCAGCGCCCTCATGCGGTCCGCAAGCTCGATGGTATCTACTTTGCCGCTGGACACCTTCTTGATTACGCTGCCATCAAAGGTATCGGAATCCTTTAGCAGCACCATGCCGTTTTGAATTTGCATATAGTCGTTCATGTCGGCAAAAGCGATGTCCAGATACTTCTGGAAGATGTCTTCCGGCTCCAGCAGAGCCTGATTCAAACGATTCTGTTTCAGGCGCTTGATTTCAGTTTGAATTGCAACATTTTGCAACATCCTAAATCCAGCTGAACCCGCTGTCTCATAGCTGCATGCATAGGCTTTCTGATACGCCTTCGTTGCATTGAAGCATTTCACATAATACAGGCAAAAAAGCCTTTGTTTCTCGGTTAGCGCCTCATTGGCCATCACCGATTCCACTAAAGACTTTTCTTCTGCCGTTACAGGTGCTTGCGGTTTGGTAACGTTACTTTTCGTATTTGGTAACGTTACCATTCCCGACTGCTCCCATTTATCTTGATTTTTCCATTTCCGAATCTGACTTTCTGATACACCCAATTGGCTTGCAATATCTTTCAGCAACATGGTTCCATCAGATTCTCGCCAAAGCTGATACGCTTTATCCCTGTTCGGGCTTCTCTGTCGCGGCATACCACCACCTTCCTATTCGTTTGTTTTCCGCATGAAAAAAGACACCCGAAGGTGTCTCTCTGATACTATGTAATTGCGGCTGGATGAACGCCTTCTGCGCGCCCCCGGTCTCATATCATCCTGCCAGTGAGGTTCTCAGCCCGACCAGCGCCGCAATGTTATATGATGACAGCCGTCGCTGTCCTATAACCAAAACTTCCATGATAATATTCTACCACCGATTTTCTCTCATGGCTGGGGATAAACCGGGGATTTTCAAAAATTCTCGGCAAATAAGTTTACTTTACTTAGTTCCGGAAACAAATAGCAAGCCAGTATTTCCACTGCCGCCTCATTCAACTCTTTACGAATATATTCCTCACTATAATTCATATGCTGACAAACCTGTTTCCAGAGCATTCCATCTATATAGCGCAACTGCAGTAGAAGCTGTTTTTCTGCTGGCATATTCTCCAGTGCTAAATCAATCCGCTGCTTTCTAGCTTGCCGCTGTATAAGTGCTGCCTGCAGCTTCTCCCGCTGCTGTTCCTTCTGTAGCAGCTCTGTTTCCACTGGCGATGTGACTTTGTTGGTCGCTCCACTGCTGGGCTGGTCATAGGATACTGCCATATTGCAATTATAACTCTCCAGTCTCTCCAATGCCTTAATATCTGCTTCCAGCATACGGATACAAACCTCATTTCCCCGATATCCTCGCAGCATTGCAACGGCTTTCCGCTTGCATGCTTCCATATCCATGACCATCCCTCCTTGCTGTCAAACCTCCACAATCTTAATTCCATGCCGCCATAGCATTAATTTCCGCTTGATGATGTATTCCCGTGTCCGCTTGCCTTTGACATCCTCCACCACCATTTTGCCGGTGTCGGCCACATGATACACAAAATCTGCCTTGTACTTGCAGGCCCTCTCTCCGTCCTGTTTGGGGATTAGCTCAAACTCTACCTGCATGCTCAAGTCACGTATTTTGCCCGCTCGCTGTAGTAACTGCAGTTCTGCATATCTTTGTGCCTCCCGCTTGCTGTCAAAGACTATACCGTCAATCTCCGTCTTCCTGTTGCGGTACTTGTTCATACGTCCATCCCTCCTGTTCCATCAACTGGTGCATAAACCTGCTGACATTCCTCTTGGTGGCAGTCGTCGAATAAATCCACATTTGCCGGAAGCTCGGAAAATCGTAGCAATAAAACTTCCGCAGCGGGCACTTCTGTGTAATGCACTTCCTGCCATGCCTTTTACACAGCTCCATTGCATACTCTTCCAGCTCCTTACTCGGTTTTGACATCCTCGCCCACCTCCACAAAGCAGCATACATGGCCAGCAATACAAATCAAGCACTCATCGCCAATCCGTTCCTCGTTGGCCCTTGCGCAATGATAACAGGGCTGTGTGCCTGCATATTTCTCGGTTTTCATGGCACAATCGTCATTCTCACACTTGTAGCAATCCATACTAACGCACCACCTTCTATGTACAGGAGCGGGGTTGCCCCGCCCCCAAGGACCACTAGGCTAAAATTGTAATTCTATCGCGCCAGCTTTCGCCCAGCGCAATGGTCAGGTGTTCATCCAAATAATTTGCAATATTCTGAATAGCCTGTACCTTCCACGCACCTCCGTCTGCTTCAATCAGCGCCGCTTTTACGCCGCCATCGTCTTTACGCATCCGGAACACAAACTTACTTTCTGGCTGCTCTGCCTCAGCAAAGGTGCGGAACGGTTTCAGCGTTACCGGATTGGGCACCTTAACGCTGGCAACCGACGTCACGCCGCTTTTGACTGTTGCCTGCTGGCTCACGCCATCATCGCCATAGGTCTTGACACTTTCATCCACCACGTTACCGGTCAAAGCCAGCAGCTTGGCTCTGTCCTCGGTATCCAAAAATCTTGCCTGCAGCAAAATATTAAACTGTTCCAAGTCCATATAGTGCTTAAAGGGAAATTCATCCGGCAAATTGGCTCTCACGCACAGTAAGTTATGCCGCTGCAGTTCTCCGCTCACTTGACTAAAAACGTCCACCCAACCGATACCGCCAATACGGATGATATACTGCATATCACCGGCAAGTACCTTGTCAGGGTCACCACGGAAGTAGTCGATAATGCTGGATAATGTGCTGGTTTCCAGCGATTTCTGATAGCGCTCCAGAAATTCCTCTTGCGTTTTGCCATTCTTGTCCACCAAGTAGGTGCGGTTTTTCTGTGTTACAATGTCATAGCCGCCTTTTAAGCCTACGATGTACTCTAATGCCTGTTTAATCATGATTCATGACTCCTTTTTGATTTTTATTTATACACGCTGAAGCAAATCAATACCGGTATTTGATTTAACCTCAGTTGTACCCTCATCATTTACGCCAATCTCTAGTTGGTTCGGATCTGCACTGTTCAGCTCCGCTACACCGGCCCGGCCCATGTTATCACGGTTGAACAACAACCGCTGTTCAAATGGCTTTCTGTTCACCAGTGTAGTCTTTACATCAAGCGACGCCTTGGCTATGTCCCGCTGTTCGTCCGGGTCCACCGTAATTGTCACCACAATTTTGCGCTTGCCCTTGGCCGGATAGTTGGTGTCCAGCACATTATCAGCCACTTCCATCAGCGCTTGTTCTAGTTTCTCATTCAGGGCTCCGCCCATGAATTTGTTTAAATCCCGCATAAAATCAACCTCCATAAAGTTTTTGCAAAAATTCCTCCTGGCTTATGCCGTGCTGTCGCTGAAATTCGTGTTCTTCCAGCTTCTGCAGGCTGTCTATACCGGCACGATTCCAGTTTCGATATATCCCATCGATATACCGCCAGTTCACCTTATCCGCCGCTGCTGCCTGCTCAAAGGCATACTCTAACAAAGCCTCCTTCTGCTGGTCGAAAGCAGCGATTCCTTCACCATTTGGCAGCTCCGTCCTGACATACACATAGCCAAACACCTTCTGCACATCGTTCTTGTTGGGCGGTTTTTGCCTGTACTCAGTACATAAGTGTTCCTCTAAGGCTTCTACCTTTCGGATTTCGGTCTGCGTGGTAGGATAGCCGTCTTTGCCAAAGGGTATAATCTGGCTGCTGCTATCACGATAACGACCACACGCGCACGCGCTGTCGTTGTTTATGTCTTCGTAGTCGTCAGACGAAGAAGACATATCATTCTCATTATCAATCTCATTCTCATATTCAATGTCATTGTCATTATCAGCTTGTTTTGCTTTCGTTTGCTTAGCAAAAATAGCATTTGCTTGTTTTGCTTTTTCATTTTCACTTTTGCTATGTTTGCTTTTTCCACCCTTGGAACCAGCTTCTTTGCGTTTGGCGCAAGTTTCCTGGTACTTTTGATTATCCACATCCAATTGCTGCTTCATGACAGACCATAGCATTGCCACAACCGGGTCCTCTATCGCTACTTCGCCCATTGCCTGATAGTCAAAGATGGCTTTCATCAGCAGCCCGGCCTGTTCATTATTCAACATATTGATTTGTTCCCTGTATCGGGTATATAGCACAAAGCTGCTTTTGTCAGCCATTTCAACTACACTCCTTCTATTTCATGAAAACCAGAAATATTGTCTTTCCTCTCCGGTGTCCAAATAACGGTTTATAATCAATCAAACTTAGTATCTGGCCCGTTGTAACCTGTTCTTCGCACCATTTAAAAATCAATGTTCCGTTTGGTTTCAGTACCCTCATACACTCGCAAAATCCCTGCTTTAAGTCTTCTCGCCAATTTTCCCCAAGCAAACCATACTTCTTGGCCAGCCAACTGTTCTTTCCAGCATGTAGCAAATGTGGCGGGTCAAATACCACAAGATAAAAGCTACCATCTTCGAACGGAATAGCACGAAAATCTGCAACTACATCTGGCTCTATAACCAACCGCCTGCCATCGCAAAGTTCCGTATCCAACTGCCTGTTGTCCATGAATACGGTATCTTGGCAATCTTTATCAAACCAAAACATCCTGCTACCGCAGCAAGCATCTAATATACGTTCCATTTTTTCACCTTAAAACGGCAATTCATTATCATCGAACATGACTTCTTGACCTAGGCCTAGGCCCTCATAACTGCTACTGCTGCCGCTATGAGTGCCGCCGCCAGAATTGCCATTTCCACTGTTACCTTTACTATCATTCTTACTCCCTACAAACTCCATCTGTTCTACGACTACTTCTGTCACCCAACGCCGCTTGCCGTCGTCTCCATCATAGCTGCGCACCTGCAGGCGGCCTTCCAAGGCCATCTGCTTGCCTTTGTGGAAGTAATCTGCAACGAATTCAGCTGCCTTCTGCCAGGCTACACAGTTGATAAAATCGGCCTCCTGCTCCCCGTTTGGATTATAGCGGCGATTGACCGCCAGCGTAAAATTGGCTACCGCTGTGCCAGACTGTGTATAGCGCAAGTCCGGGTCCTTGGTCAAGCGACCAATTAGCATTACTTTGTTCATGTTCCAAACACCTCCATTGTCATATAGCCCGCCGCAAAGGACAGGGCAAACAGTATCGCTAGTGCTATGATTAGCTTTTTCATGTTTCCGCTTCCTCTCCTAAAAACACCGGCTTCTCTAATTTAAAAAATCCGGTATCCGGGTTAATATCTACGCCGACTTCGTCTTTCAGCATTTCTGCAATCTCATAAATAGTCAGGCCCTGATATTCACCTTCTGCGCCAGGTTCCGACAAATAATGAGCCCGTACATACTCCTGATACTCTTTCACCATTCTCTGGCAGCGTTTTGGTCCATAATGCTCTACTGTATGCAGCACAAACAGATTGAGGATAGCACAGTGGGCAAATCCCATGCTGTAAGACACATCGCCAGCATATTTGATACGCTTGTTCACGTCATTCATCCAGAGCAAGTCGGCCAGCTTTTGCTTGTTTCTATTGGCTGTACCGCCGCCCTTCGGCTTTCTGTTTTTAGCCATGCTCTCTATCTCCCATCGTTAAATGATATCTGCAAAAATACAGGCTGATTGTTTTATCCAGCAGCCAGCAGTTCATGTGGCACTCCTCGCACACCAGGCCGCCCACCATGGGGCAGCTATGTGCGTGGTGCATATTCTTGCCGCAGATTGGGCAGATAAGCTCAGTCATTGGCTTCTGCTTCTTCACTGATAGCGAGGTTGTCTAAATCGATGATTTCTCCATCATCAGTAACTAAAATCGGCGCTTCTGCTGCATCTTCTTCTGTCGCAGCAATATCAGCGCTCATAGCAGTTTGCATCTGAACAGATAATACTCCCCAATGATTGAGCATATTTCTAAGCACAGTCTTTCTAGCCATTGCATCAAAATCTTTACCCCAGCCAAAGTCTGATTTAGAAAACTTCTTTTTATGGTCCAAAATGCGCTGCATATCCCAATACTCCACCTTCTTGAAGCCATTCAACAGTTCAAAATATGCTGCATAGCCGATGACCTTATCCGATACCTTTTGGTCAAAATCTATCCTTAATTCCTCTGTCAGCGGATTCCATTCCACCAATTCACCTTCATGAACATTAATCACATTAATTGCCCGATATTGAGCGGAGCGCAACGCCAACTGCACATAGCCGCGATAACCCATCTGGAAAGTAGCCTGTCCTTTGTACGGAACAACCCAAGCACAGCCTAAATTCTTATCAATCGGCAAATCTAACGAAGCAGCTACCAAACAGCTACTAATCACGCTAATCGGATTGCAATTCTGCAAATTCTTATCATTTCCGACCAAATTAATCATACTGGCTACAAACTGCGGTGCTCTAGCGCCCAATACATCCTCAAATTTTTTCTTGAATAGGCTTTGGCTCATCAACTGTTTTACAGAAAAATCACTTGCCTTTGCTGGTGCCGCTTCCTTATTTCTCATGGTTTCTTTCAATGCTTCTGTGCTTGCCATATTAACCAATCTCCTTTATACGAAATGTTCTGCCATTATTCACTTTGCTATACTGCGCATAAATCTCCGGTAATTCTGCTTTTAACTTCTTGGCGTCTACTGCTGTTCTCGAGAAATTTCCCCATTTGATAGAAAATCTTTGACCTGTAGCACTCTCTTTGCTACCCATAGCAGCCTTTAACTGATTATCTATTTCCTGAATTCTGCTGTCACAGGAATCGGCTAGATTAGATAGTTCTTGGCGTTCTTCCAATAATTCTTCTTGAGATGCACTCAGAATCAACTCTGTTCCAGCTTCAGCTTCTGGATACATTGCGTTGAGGGCATCCACCGCAGCAAAGGAACCGTCCACCGGCGGCATGGTTCCGGTCATAACATACTGCTCCCAAAAGTTCTTTTCAGTCTCCAACAGCATTTGAATGAATTCTTCGTCCCGTTCGATTTTCTTATAAATAAACTGGTTTCCGCCAATCAAACAGGCTATCCACCATGCTTCGTAGCCTGTCACAGCCATATAGTGCTGACATTGTACAATATACTCTGCTGGAATTTCTTCTTCCGACCACTCTTCTTTTTTGTAGGCGCCGGCAGTCTTACATTCCAGCCCTACCTTCTGGCCTACCAGTTCCCGGTCAATATTGGCCAAAACAAAATCATATTCATCATGCATCAGTATGGCATTACGCCGGCGCACCGCTAAACCGGTCCGCTTGCTGAATTCTGCCGCAACAATGTCTTCCAGCACAGAGCCCCAATAAGCGGCTTCACTTTGTTCTCCGCTTTCGGTGATTTCTTTTGTTTTGTCCAGCCATACATCAAGAGGACTTTTCCAGCGGCTTAGACCAAGAACGGCAGCGGCATCACTGCCGCCAATTCCGGCCTGACGATGCCGCAACCACTCCAAACGGCTAGTCTGTGGTGTCAGTTTGGTCAATACTCTGCTCATAACTCCAAATACTCCTTTCAACCTACATGAATTAGCGGAAGAAAGACAATCTCTTGCCGCTGCTCATCTACAATTCGTTCTAACTCTAGTACTGCACTGCGCAAAATACCTGCCTCTTTGCACCGGCAGCTTTCAGCGATTAATTCCAGAGCGCCAATAATCTCCTGGCTTTCGCCCTCTGCCACATCTCCCCGCCGGATAGCATTTGCGGATTGGTTGATATATCGTTCAATGGTCACATTTGGCGCCGTTGCTGCCATTACTCGCAGTTGACCGACCAATGTACTGTTTACATTTTTCATTTGACATTCTTCCTTTCATAATCTAAAATTTAGTTGAGTAAATTTTACTTTGCCCCCTTGCTAGAGTTCCCGCTCTACTGGGGCATTTTCTGTTGCTTCCAGTTCAGCCAATAGACTTACTTGCAGCCCGTCTATTTCACAAAGTTTGTCCTGCAGCACGTTCAGAATCGTGCGTGTTCTGC